>CAVKQP010000221.1:0-3408 GCA_963658165.1 Clostridium sp. CAG:302
GGTACGAACCCTATCTCTATGGATGCTATCCAGGAAATCCAGGTAGTGGCTTCACCATTCGATGTGCGCCAGAGCGGTTTCACGGGTGGTGCCATCAACGCCATCACCAAGTCGGGTACCAATGAGTTCAAGGGAACAGCCTTCGGCTACTACACCGACCAGAACATGTATGGCACATGGAACCAGGTGCGCGACCAGAAGCAGAAGCTCACCGACGAGACCACCAAGACAGCAGGTTTCACCTTCGGTGGCCCCATCATCAAGGACAAACTCTTCTTCTTCACCTCTTTTGAATATAAGAAGAACAGCTATCCTTCTTCCTACTACCCCTCTGACTCTTATTTCCTCTCACCCGCAGTGGCTCAGCAGATTGCAGACCGCTATGAGTCGGTGACAGGTCACAAGGAGTCGTTCTCACAGCGCAACATCAACACACAAGGCATCTCGGTGCTCGGTCGTTTGGACTGGAACATCAACAACAACAACAAGTTGTCTGTGCGCTATCAGTTGAACGATTCTTATAAGGATGTATTTGGTTCGGGCAACTATACCTACTACTTCAACAACAGTTCGTATAGAATGAACAACAAGACCAATTCGTTTGTTGCCGAGTTGAACTCACACATCAGTAACACCCTCTACAACGAGTTGCGTGCAGGTGCAACCTTCGTGCGTGACAACCGCGAGGTGCCCTATGCTGGTCCTAACATCTACATCAACACTTCTAAGAAGGTGAACCTCGGAACTGAATACTCTTCAGGTGCCAACTATCTCCACCAGAACATTTGGACATTGGAAGACAACCTCTCTATCTATTCAGGTAACCACACCATCACAGTGGGTACACACAACGAGATCTACAACATGAAGAACATGTTCATCCAGGCAGCTTATGGTGAATATGTATATTCTTCTATCGAAGACTTCTTGAACGACAAGGCTGGTTCGTTTGTCTACAACTATTCTGACGAATCTATCACGGGCAGCAAGCAGTATGCTCCTACCTTCAAGGCTGGTCAGTTTGGTGTGTATGTGCAAGACAAGTGGGATGCGTCTACACGCTTCCAGTTGACCTATGGTGCACGTTTCGATGTGCCTGTATACTTCAACTCTCCTTCTGTCAACGAGACGTTTAACACCAGCAGCTACACCTTCCCAGGTGGTCCTCAGGTGGGTCAGGCGCCCTACTCCTACGTGATGTTCTCACCCCGTTTGGGCTTCCGCTGGTATGCTACAGCTGACCATCGCACCACCATCCGTGGCGGCGTAGGCATCTTCAACGGTCGTGCACCATTCGTATGGATGGCAAACGCTTGGAACAACACAGGTATTGAGCAGAAGGGTGTGACCATCTACAACACCGACGACAACATCGTCTCATTCTCTAAATATGGTAACGACGTAGACAAACTCGTAGCAGACAATGCTGCTAAGGGCAAGGGTTCAAACCCTGTGATCAACACCATCGACCGCCGCTTCAAGTTGCCACAGGTGTTCCGTGCAAACTTGGCAGTTGAGCAGATGCTCCCTGGCGACATCAAGATGACTGTAGAAGGTCTCTACACTAAGGCACTCAACAACGTATGGTTCGAGAACCTCTGTCTCCATGAGAACGGCAAGGTATATGCAGTAAGTTCTGAATATCCCAACTCTGGTACCACTTACTTCAAGTCGGACAACAATCCGTTCAGCAAGATCATCAACACCCGCAACACCAGCAAGGGCTACAGCTACTCTGCAAGCGTGAAATTGGAAAAGAGCTTCAACTGGGGTCTCGACCTCATGGCTTCTTATACCTTCGGACACTCCTACTCTGTAAATGATGGTACTTCTTCTGTAGCCGCTTCCAACTGGAACTACAACTATAGCGTAGACCCCACCAAGCAGAGCCTGAGTCACGCACTCTTCGACAAGCCTCATCGCATCGTGGCTATGGTATCCTATAACTCTAAGCGTTATGGCAACCGTCGTTGGCAAACTCATGTGGGCTTGACCTACAACGGATTCAGCGGTCAGCGCTACAGCCTCACCATGGCAGACAATGCTTCGGCTTCGTTCAACGGCGAATATACCAAGGGCAACAGCTTGCTCTACATCCCAACAGACGAAGAACTGAGCAAGATGACCTTCATGGTAGAGAACGGCAAGAACGCTAAGGGTTACACTCAATACAAGGTGGACGAAAGCGGCGAGCAGGCTGCCAAATATAAGGCTTGGATCGAAGGCGACAGCTACGCTAAGAACCACCGCGGACAGTATGCAGAGCGCAACTCTAACCTCGCACACTGGGAGAACCACTTCGACCTGCACCTCTCACAAGACTTCTACTACCTGAGAGAGAAAGGTAGCAAGATCGAGTTGACATTCGACGTGATCAACGTGGGCAACATGATCAACAAGAACTGGGGCACCACCTACACAAGCGCTTACAACTGCGACATCCTCACCGTCATCGACACACCAAGCGATGGCAACGGCAACAAGTATGCTCGCTACATGTTCTCTGGCAACGGCGTGAACAAGAGCGACGTGTCAAGCCGCTGGAACGCACAGGTAGGTCTCCGCGTGACATTCTAAACCAATTTCCACAACAAGGAATATACACTCAAAGAAGTTATTGTCTTGCACCATGCGGACAATAACTTCTTTTTGATTACACGACAAACAAAAACCAGAAACGATGATTATAGATTTCGACAACATCCAAGAGCAGGCGTTGCAAAACTTCAAAGGCGGCAACGGCGAACTCGACACCCGCAACTATGTAGACGACAAGTGCAAAATCATGATGAGCCACCTCAAGCCAGGAGCCAACAGCGGTTATCACAAGCACGAAGGCAACTGCGAGATAGTCTACATCATCAGTGGCAAAGGCCACTTTGTCTATGACGACAAGGAAGAAGTCGTAAAGGCTGGCGACACCCACTATTGCCCCATGAACCACAGCCACGCCATGTATAACGATGGTGATGAAGACCTGGTGTATCTCGCCATCGTGCCCGAGCATCACTAATACAGCCCTACCCTACTGCACACTTACACTAGAGCTTGTTTTTCTCGTTTAGACGAGGGAAACAAGCTCTCTTATTAATTCTTTTTCGTATATTTGCAGAAGAGAACAAAACATTCTCATATTTTTTGTACATTTGCCCCCACAAAGGCAACAAAAGAAGAGATTGACAAGCATGACATTTGAAGAAGACATAGAGATATATGAGCGTTTGAGACAAGAGTATCAGTCTCAAATCGTTGATAAAATGGATAGAGATGATTACACACGATATAATGAGGTGCTCTTCTCTACTCATTCTTGTGCCATAGAGGGCAACTCTTTTTCTGTGGATGACACGCGCGAACTGAAGGAAAAGGGTTTGGGAATGATACCCGCAGGAAAGACACTCTTTGAAG
>CAVKQP010000222.1:0-3392 GCA_963658165.1 Clostridium sp. CAG:302
ACTCTACGGTCTCTATGTTATCATCGCCGTGATGGGCTACTTGAAATGGAGCAAGATGATGAACCAGGAACGGCAGAACGAGGAAACTGCTCGTTCTATGCAGGGAAGTTAAATAGTGTTTTTTTTTTACTAAATATAAGAATAAGTTTACTAAATCTTTTGTCATTTACACTTATTATCGCTAACTTTGTAGACAGAAGTACGGATAAGATAAAAATGACTATATTATTGCTTTATAACAATCACCTCAATGCATAGCATTGAAACATGCTCGTGAGAGTAGGACATAGTTTGAACAATACATGAATGAATAATTAAAGTGCTGGGATTGAGAAATTCTGGCACTTTTTTTTGTGCGTGTTACCACTTCAGCTTGCCATACTTGTCTTTATACCAAAGCTGCCAAGAGTTAACCATGTTCTGCCATATCACATAAGCACAAGGTGCCACGGCTGCAGTAGGATTGAGGAAAGTGATGGTGAGCCATATACCTACCATGGTGTTCTTTTGTCCCAACGCTTGTCCTGCGCTGATGCTTTGACCATAGAAACTACCAACAAACTTACCGATAGAGAATTGGATCAGCGTGACAAACAATGGTATAATCAATAGGGCGAACAACACCCATCCCGACACCGAGGCTGAAATAATATTGTGCAACGTCAGTCCCATCAGAATGGACAAGTTGAAAGCCCACATATAGAACGCAAGGTTTTTCATCTGCTTGATACGTGCAGCCAGTGTAGGCAGATATCTACGGGTGAGCAGAGCCAAGCACAAAGGCAACAGCAACACCGTGACCACCCGCTTCAGAATCAATAGGAATGCAAACGAGAAAGTGATGTCTGCACTGCGTTCCACCATCGGGAAGAACAAGGGAATGATAATAGAAGTGACGATATTCGCAATGAGCGTATAGACCGTGAGCGACTCTATGCTGCCTCCTAATTTTTCTGTAATCACTGGGGCTGCGGCAGCCGTCGGACAAATCACACAGATGAAAGCGCCCTCAAGCAATAGCTTTAGTTGGAGATCGTGGGTGAAAGCAATGGCGACAACCAGTAGACCAGACATGAGTGTACGGATTGCTTGCAGGATAAAATGCCATGTGCAAGGACGAAGATTGTCTATCTTGATCTTGCAGAACGTCACATAGAGCATTGCAAATATCACATAAGGCAATATGCCCGGCACATAAGGTCCTACGGCAGTGCCAAAAGGAATGAGAAAGGGGATATAACTAAAAAGGAGATAAATCACTGCACCAATAACCAAGGCGCAAGGCAATGTCCATTTTTTCACAAAAGCCAAGATATTCATGAGTGCTATGTTTTACGTTCGTGAGCTTTTGAGATGCAAAGTTACGGCATTTGGCGATTATTTAGTAACTTTGCGCCGTTTTTTAACAATCATATCAACAAATTATGTACAACAACGAGAAAGCATTGAGCACACCCATGAAGTTTAAGCACTTCACACACAAGGGGTATGCGCTTTTCGCTTGCATCGGACGGGAAGTGCTGATTGGCACACTCAGTGTGGCCACACTGTCGCATGCCAAAGCCAACAGCATCAGCATCACCCAGGTGGAGTCTGACACGACCGCCATAGCCACGCAGCGAGAAGTAATGCTCAATGAGGTGAGCATCACAGGCTCACGAGCGCCGATGACGAGAAGTCAGGCGGCAAGAATGGTTACTGTACTGGAGCGCAAGGACATTCAAGCTGCGCCCGTACAAAGTGTTAACGATTTACTGAAATACGTTGCCGGCGTTGACGTGCGCCAACGTGGTCCGATTGGAGCACAGACCGACATCAGCATCCGAGGCGGCAACTATGAGCAAATCACCATACTCCTTAATGGTATCAACATCTGTGATCCGCAGACCGGGCACAATGCATTTGATTTCCCTGTAGATGTGAGCGACATCGAACGAGTGGAAGTGCTCGAAGGTCCTGCTGGCAGAGTGTTTGGAACATCCTCCCTTCTTGGAGCCATCAACATCGTTACCAAACATGATACCAACAACCAGATAACAGCACACGCCAAAGGCGGCAGTTACGGTTATGCCAATGGCGGAGCAAGCCTTCACCTTTCTTCTCAAAAATGGTACAACAATGTGTCGGCCAGCTATACACGCTCAGATGGCTACAATCGTAACCGCGCAGGAAAGCTCAACACCGACTTCAAGGGAGAGAAAGCCTTTTATCAAGGTGGATATACAGATCAAGACATCATCGTCAACTGGCACGCAGGAATCAGTGCACGCGATTTCGGGTCTAACACATTCTATGGAACAGGATCGGACGACCAGTTTGAACATACATTCAAGACATATACAGCCCTGCAAGCAGAAACACGACACGGACGTTTTCACCTGAAACCTTCGGTATACTGGAACCGCAACATGGACCGCTTTGAGTATTTCCGAGGACTTGACAACATCATACCCGATGGCGGAACATATGGAGTGGCATACAACTATCACCGCACCGACATCTATGGCGTCAACCTCAACTCTTATTTCGACTGGACGTTAGGGCGCACCGCCGTATGTGCCGAACTGCGCAACGAGGATCTCGTAAGCACAACACTCGGCGAACCTCTTGAATCACCCAAGCATGTGCACCGCACTAACCGCGACTACACCAAGGGACTCAACCGCACCAACATCAGTTTCACCCTCGAACACAACATTCTTCTCAAGCGGTTCACACTGTCTGCAGGCATTGTTGCCGTAAAAAACTCGTGGAACCATATGAACATGAGAGTTTATCCAGGCATTGATGCCAGCTACCGCATCACAGACTTACTCAAGGTCTATGCCTCCTACAATTCATCGCTAAGAATGCCTTCCGCCACAGAACTTTACTACTCCGTGGGCGGTCATTTGGCAGACAAGCACTTAAAGCCTGAAGAATTGCAGGCATGGGAAACGGGTATCAAATATGCAAGCACAGGAGTTACGGTGAGTGCAGACTTCTTCTACAACCATTGCAAGAATATGATAGACTGGATTTATGACACCAATGACGGCGAAAATGCAGTATGGAAATCAGTCAATTTCACAAGGATAAATACATTGGGAGCAGAAGCCTCACTAGGTCTCAGATTTCATGACTTGTTGCCTGCACAGCATTTCCTCAAATCGTTTGACCTGTCATACACCTATATGACTCAAGAAAAAGACGAGCCGCAAAACATTCAAAGCCGATCTACGTTAGAATATCTGCGTCATAAAATCGTAGCAACGCTGGACTTGAATCTATGGAAACAACTAGACTTCACCATGAAATATCGCTTCCAAAAGCGCACGGGAAGCTTTTCTACCAAAGACGCAAATGGGAATACACATAGCCAAAGCTATAGTCCTTATGCTGTGGTCGATGCC
>CAVKQP010000223.1:0-3392 GCA_963658165.1 Clostridium sp. CAG:302
CGATACCAAGTCGTAGAACCAAGTCTTGTTAATGTGCTTCTCGTGGCGGGTGCGTATCGCCTCCAGAATGTTGAGGTGCACATTGACAGGGCGCTTTGTCACCTTCTCGCCGATCTTCTTCGAGAGCACCTTCTCCTCATAGACCGCAAGGAGGTCGTAGAAGCAAGTGATGGTCTGGATGCAGGTGAGCAGGAAGGTCCACCAGATGAGCATCTGGACGGAGAGCAATGTGTAGCCATACCATGCCACGACGGTAGAGGCAACCATCAGCACGAGTGAAATCCACGTGTAGAAGATATCGTTCTTGGGGATATTGTCGTTGTGACGGGTAATCACGTTCCACTGCCACAGGGTGAACAGCAGCAAGATGGGCGGGAATATCAGTTGCACGAGGTTGTTCGGGATAAAGATGATGCGGAAGGCAATCACGATGAACGACATCAGCATGATGGGTGTGTAGATGCGGAAACCGCTCTTGATCTGGTCGCCAGGCAGGCGCACCAATAGTGACACGAAGATGGCAGACAGCAACCACGCATACTCGATGAGCAGTTTGGATGCCATCAAGAAGAAGTTGTGATACATGAACGTGCGTGCCACCATAATCGTAATGGCGAAGATGATCATCGCAGCTGCCAAGATGAGGCACACCTTCTTCTTCATAAATTCCTCGGTGCGGAAGCGTTGGGGCACCAACCAGCGCACCAGCACGTTGCTCAGTAGGGCAGCCACCACGATATAGAACATCACAAACATCACAAGTCCCCACACGATGGGACCGCGCCACTGTGAATAGATGGTGCGCATGGTGCCGTTGTTGCCCTTCACGTGCTCGGTGTTATACTTCTCGCTCACGTCAGCCTTGGCGTTGTTCACATAGCGCGGCAGCCCTGCCAGCACTTCGAAGTAGCTGTCATCGCCGTTGACGAAGATGCCGTTCTGTATGGTGTTGTAGCGATGCAGAGCATAGTCGTTGCCCTTCTTCAGTTTCGTGGAGATCATCTTATAGTGCTCACTGTCCTGTATGACGCTCTCTTTCATCTTCTCCAGATTGCGTCTGAGGGCAATGGCATAGCCCAGACAGGCAGCACGGTCGGCTATGCCTTGGGCATCAAGCGTGAAAGGCTGACGCTTGGGGTCTTTATGCATCGGCTTCATGGCTTGTGGTTTCATATCCTTAGGCGAATTCTTGGCATCGCCCACACGGGGAGGTATGGTCATCAGCGAATTGATCAGGTCGGTGTAGCGCTCTATCTCGCTGTTCATGCGCTGCAAGATTTTGTCGTAAGGCATGCGGCGCTTGTTGAACTCTTTATAGAGGTCGGTCGCTTCATGGCAGGCATAGGTCATGTCGAACGTAAAGTCTTGCTTCTGCGAATAGAGCATCAGACTGATCTGGTCGCTCTTCTGCATGAGCGAAATCATCTGCTTGTGTTGCATCTCTGCAAACTGGTTGTAGCGTGCCATGCTCTCCTTCTGTTCGTTGAACGAGGATTCCAACTCGGCGCGTAGCACGGAAAGTGTGGATGAAAGATTCTTTTCTTTCAGCACGGCGGAGGCTGGCAAACATGCCACAAGCATGACCAGCATCATTCCCAATATTCTTTTCATACGGTGATTATAATTGTAATTTGGTGCAAAATTACTGCATTCTGCACGCAAAAACAAACAAACAGCAAGAAGATTAACCAATTTTATTAACATAGCATCCAAGAGAAGGAGGACTGGAATGGCACAAATCATATACACCTTTTATTATATACGCGCGCGATGCTATAATCGCACCAACATCCTACGGGAACAACGGCATCGCAAGAATTGTAATATGTATGTCACACGAAGTCAACTACTAACCGATATCAGAATTATTCGAGTTTTAAATATCTTTAACAGGCCTAAGGGGGGGGGTAGAAAATAAAAGCACTACCTTTGCGCCCAAATAATATAACTGACGCAAATCCTAATAACGCGCCATATTGTATAACATAGAACAATAAAGTCAAAAAGATAGTACAAAAGTTGGTCTCGTTTCTATCGCAAGCCACTTATCCTGACAAGGATATTTGTACTCGTTCTGCGTGAGCGGAATGTACCTAAATATATGAAAATTTGTTTAAACAATAATGGTTATGAAATCAACAGCTAAATTTGCAGCATTTGGACTTGCTGCCGTATTGTTCGCATCTTGTAGCGACAATGCAAGCACCGAAAGCAATTCTCCTGTTCCTGGAACTGTGGCAACAGAAGGCTTGTCTTTCACTACTAATGATGCCGCTGCACTCGCAGCGCGTGTACACTCTTACAAAAACGTGCTCGCTAAAGCCATCGGCACTCGTGCCGCTGCTGACGCTTCTGTGTTTGGCGACGTACTCTCTATGCCGACTATCCCAGAAAATAACAATGTTGTAGACATAAGAAAAAGCGTCGATTTAACACCTGATAATTTGTCAGGAAGAACAGCTTTCAAAATCACAGGAAAGAGTACTGTAAACTGCGAAAGCAAGACCATCAAGAACAGCGTGATCTATGTTGACGGTGGTTCTACACTTGTTTACGACAAGAGCGAAGGTGGCAACATTTTCTACGTACAGAAAGGTGGTACACTGAAGTTCACAGGCAAGGGCGAAATGCTCACCGCTACTGATAAGATTGTTTGCCAGGAAGGTAGCGTACTTTGCACCAACTCTGACATCGTTGTCAATGGTGAGTTCTATGCAGACCTCAAGGTGACACAGAGCGACGGTTCTGTAAACGTCCAGGGCTTCGGTGCAAGCACCACAACTGGTCAGAAAGATGCCAAAGGTAATGCTGTGGTTACTCCTTCACAGAACATCACCTTCAATAACAAGACATACATCGACGGATTTGTACGCGCCATCAACCTCACCATCGGTAAGAACGCAGTGGCTTACTTCAACCAGAACGTGATGTACGCAACTACTGTCACTGTGAACGGTGCACTCCATGCCAACAAATACTTTAAGACTACTGGCGACTTGGTCATCAACGGCCAGATGAGTTCTGACTGGGCTGTAAGAGCTGGCAACCTGAAGATGAATGCTGGTTCCAAGTTGATCGCTGACTACGTGCGCGCTACCGACGCTACACTCACGGGTGCTTGTCAGTTGACCATTAGCGACAAGGGTGTGCTCACCTTCGATAAGTTGACCACCGACAACACTGCTCAGCAGATTGTGCTCTCAGCCAACGACGCTGTAGCTGTGATCAAGGCTGGAGAATTCCACAACAACGGTGCAGAGACCATTAAGGCTCTCGCTACTCCTGGTGACAACTCTACCTTCTTGATTCAGTTCACCAAGAGCTACAATGGCACCACTGAGATGCCTTCATTCGAAGACCTCGACATCACCGCTTCTTACCTTGACTACGAC
>CAVKQP010000224.1:0-3341 GCA_963658165.1 Clostridium sp. CAG:302
GGATTACAAATCCCATGACATTACCATGCTCGGGATTGCAAATCCCGAGCAACTGAGAGATTCTGACAAGCCCAAGGGGGCGGCGGGGGCGCCACCCCTACTACAACGCAGGTAGTAGTCGACGCGCCCTCGCGTCGACCTTATCACATAAAGGAAACTAAAACGTTACGACTGATAAGGAATATCCATGCGATGACGATATTCCTCGGACGACTCATGATTAACCCGTGTGAAAGGATTCGACGCAAACCCCAACGACATCACGCTGACCTTCGTTCCTGGCACGCTGAGCAACACCTTGGCGCACGCCATGATGGTCGACCCCGTGGTCACCACATCGTCTATCAGCACGATGTGCTTGCCCCTCACCGCCTCACCATCACTTAAAATAAAGGCGTGTGCCACATTCTCGCGGCGGTCTGCCATGGTCTTTTTCGTTTGACTTTCGCTGAACTCTGTGCGCTTCACGGCGTGAAGAACGACGGGCAGTCCTGTCACACTTGCCACGCCGTGGGCGATGCGCTCGCTCTGGTTGTATCCTCGTTCGCTCTGACGGCCTTTCGTGAGCGGCACAGGCACTAATGCGTCAACACCCTGAAAGAAGCCCTTACGGGCAAATTCTGTGGCGGCAGCTTGCCCCAATGCCACGGCAATGTCGGGACGTTGGTGATATTTCATGCGATAGATGAGGTCGCTCACCTCTGAGTGAGCATTGTAGAAGAAGAATGCGGCGCACCGCTCCATGGCGATGACACCCCAAAACAAACGTGCCATCGGGTTGTCATAGGGCACACTCACATACCCTGTGCGAGGCAAGTCGAGGTCGCACGCACCACAGATAATCTCTTCTGTGGCTTCCAGACGGCAACCGCATACGGGGCAGTGGCGGGGTGCTACCAAGTCGATCAGTCGGTGCAACCAACTCACCCTCACGCTTCGTCCTCCCATGCTGATTCGTCGGCGTTGCACCCATCGGTGTCGAGACATTGCTCGATGATGTCCATCGTAAAGCCACGCTGCAAGGCGAAGCGAATCAGTTTCATCCGCCGTTCATAGTCGGAAGCCGCTTTCACCGTCTTGCGCTTCTGCTGCAACAAGGGGCGCAGCGTGTCCACATACATATCCTCCTCCATCTCGTCGAGCACGGCGGCAGCTATTTCGCGAGGAATGCGCTTCATGTAGAGCGCTTGCTCCACCTTGCGCCGTCCCCACTTGTTATACCTGATCTTGTCACGGGCAAAGAAGCGGGTGTAGCGCTCATCGTCTACATACTTTTCACGTTTTAGGTAAGTGACCACGCGTTCTTGTGTCTCGGGGTCTATGCCCCATCGGTCCATCTTGTCGGTCAGTTCCTTGGTGCAGTGTTCCGCCTTGGCGCAGAGGGCGGCAAGGGCGGCGATGGCTTCCTGTTCGGTTTTGGGTGTTCGCATAGGTTATGGTCTTAGGGTGGCTTTCACAAATCGGGTCTTGCCGAAGGCGTCGTCTTTCGTTTCCGCATAATCGAAACCTTCGGCATGGAGCATCTGGAGTGTCTCTTGCAGATAGAGCGGATTGATTTCGAAGAAGAGCATGCCGTCGGGCTTCAAGGCATGGGCGGCATAGCGGGCTATGCTGGTGTAGAAGAGTAGGGGAGCAGTGTCGGGCACGAAGAGCGCCTCTGCTGGTTCGTAGTCGAGCACGTTGCACTCCATCTCCGAGCGCTCCTTGTCACAGATATAGGGCGGATTGCTCACGATGATGTCCCACACGGCTTGGTCGTCCGTGGGCGGTTGCAGGGCGTCTTGCGTTTTCACCCTCACGTGGGCTCCCAGTGCTTCGGCGTTCTCCTTGGCGGTCTGTAGGGCAATGGGCGACACGTCCCATGCCTCCACTTTGGCATTCTCTATGTCGAGCGCCAATGTCACGGCGATGCATCCTGTGCCCGTGCCGATGTCGAGAATATGCGTTTCTTTCGCTGCTGACGCGTCTTTCCTGGGTTCGGTGGATAGTTGCACCCAAGTGCACAGTTCTGCCGTCTCAGGGCGAGGAATGAGCGTTCCAGGGCGTGTGACGAAGGTTCTGCCAGCAAAGAGCTCGCTCCCCAATACGTATTGCACGGGTTCTGCCTTTGCCAGTCGGGCGAAGATAGGGTCGAGTTGGTCCTGTTCTGCTGCCGATAGTTCCTCCACCTTGCCGCACACGATGTCGGTCAGTGTCATGCCGCATCGTTCTTCCAGCACTCTCCGTGTGATGGATTGTGCTTCTCTAGGGTCATACGCGGCGGTCAGTCGGCGCCACAGTTCGTTGTATGTCATGTAGATGATGTTGTTTCTCTTGCAAAGGTAAGTGAATTGTGAGCGCTATGCAAAAATAAAAAACGGAAATGCTGCGGCGGTGTACAAATAAAGCGTATCTTTGCACGTCACTAAAACATCATGGATATGAACCAACAACAGATAGACGAAATGTTTATGCGCCGTTGCCTGCAGCTGGCGCGGTGCGGACGCCAGAACGCCAAACCCAATCCCATGGTGGGGGCGGTCATCGTGCACGACGGTCGCATCATCGGCGAGGGCTATCATGTGCGCTGCGGCGAGGGCCATGCCGAGGTCAACGCCTTTGCTTCTGTGCGCCCTGCCGACGAGGCGCGGCTCTCTGAGGCTACCATCTACGTGAGTCTTGAACCCTGCTCTCATTTCGGTCGCACGCCACCTTGTGCCGACCTCATTGTCAGCAAGGGTGTGCGCCGTGTGGTGGTGGGGTGTGTCGATCCCTTTGCCCGTGTGCATGGCAAGGGCATACAGCGTCTGCGTGATGCGGGCATCGAGGTGACGGTGGGTGTACTCGAACAGGAGTGCTTGGCGCTCAACTGTCGCTTTGTCACGGTCAACACCCACCATCGTCCTTATATTCTCTTGAAGTGGGCGCAGAGTGCCAATGGTTTCCTTGACAACCACTATGCTGCGGCACGGCTCAGCACGCCGTTCACCCAGATGCTTGTTCACAAGCTCCGTGCCGAGGCTGATGCCATCCTTGTGGGGCGCATCACCGATGAGCGTGAGCATCCGCAGCTCAACGTGCGGGAGTGGAGTGGCAGGAGTCCGCGTCGCATCGTCCTCTCTCACGACATGTCGTTGTCGCAACTCCTTGCCGACTTGCATGCTGACGGCGTCCAGTCGTTGTTAGTAGAGGGTGGCGCCAAGACCCTCCAGTCGTTCCTCGCTGCCAACCTATGGGATGAAATCCGAGTAGAAATTGCTCCCTGCACCTTCACAGGCGGCACCCCAGCCCCCCAGCTCCCCCCATCAGCAGCGCTCATCCACCAAGAAGACTACGACAACAATATCATCCGCCAATACAAG
>CAVKQP010000225.1:0-3310 GCA_963658165.1 Clostridium sp. CAG:302
AGCATCCCGCTGTGGTAAAGGGTAAGGCTGGTTCGCCTTATGCCATCACCGATTGTTATGACATAGACCCCGACTTGGCTATCTCGGTAGACGACCGAATGGCAGAGTTTGAGTCGCTGCTTGAGCGCACGCATCGTGCTGGCATGAAGGTGGTGATCGACTTTGTGCCCAACCATGTGGCGCGTCAATACCACTCTGTGTGCAAGCCTGCAGGTGTGCGCGACTTGGGTGAAGACGATGACCCCAATATGGGCTTCTCTCCGCTCAACAACTTCTATTATTGTCCAGGAATCGCTTTTTCTCCCTCTTTCGACTTGAAGCAAGGTGCCGCTGAACCCTATTGCGAGATGCCTTCCAAGGCTACAGGCAACGATCACTTTGATGCATCGCCCGGCATGAACGACTGGTATGAAACGGTAAAGCTCAACTATGGTGTTGACTATTGCGATTTGGGCGGACGAAGTGAACATTTTACCCCAGTGCCCGACACGTGGAAGAAGATGACCGACATCCTTCTCTTCTGGGCACAGAAAGGCGTAGATGCGTTCCGCTGCGACATGGCAGAGATGGTGCCAGCAGCGTTTTGGCACTATGCCACGTCGGCGGTCAAGGAACGTTATCCCCACATCTGTTTCATCGGAGAGGTGTATGATCCCAACCAGTATCGCCATTACATCGCCAACGGCTTTGATTATTTGTATGACAAAGTGGGCATGTATGACTGCGTGCGCGATGTCTTGGCTGCCCGCCGACCAGCCTCCTCGATCACCTATCAATGGCAGTCTACCGATGACATTCGTGACCACATGCTTTTCTTCCTTGAAAACCATGACGAACAGCGCGTGGCGAGCGACTTCTTCTGTGGCAATGGCATGAAGGCTGTGCCTGGATTGGTGGTCAGCGTGATGATGCGCTCAAACCCGTTCATGCTTTATGCCGGACAGGAATATGGCGAGCGAGGCATGGACAAGGAGGGCTTCAGCGGATGCGATGGAAGAACAACCATCTTTGACTATTGGACCGTCGACTCCATATTCAAAGGTTATTACGACCACAGCCATCTGTCGAAGGCGAATCGTCTGCTCGGTCTCATCTATATGCGCGTGTTACGTTTGGCAAACCGGGAGAAGGCATTACGCGAGGGCGACTTCTTCGATTTGATGTATGCCAACACAGACGCACGTCTATTCAATCCCGACAAGCAGTATGCATTCCTGCGCTGCAAGGATGACGAGGCGATATTGGTGGTTGTCAACTTCTCACGTGACCCCGTTAACTGTGGTGTGACCATTCCTGAGCATGCTTTCGAATTCTTCAAGATGGGAGAAGGCGAAGTGGATGTGGTCGACTTGCTTACGGGTGAAACCGGGAAAAGAGAAATAAAACGTAACGGCGTGTTCCCGGTCTATATGATGCCATATGGAGCGGTAGCCTATAAATTCAAGATAAAGATGGAAGACAAGGCTTATGTGCTCAACGTGCACAACAAGGAGGAGTTTCCGCCAGCACACACGGCAGAACATCTGCTCAACCAGACGATGGTGCGCCTATTCGGTTGCGAGCGTTCGAGTGATGCCCACATTGAACGCAAGAAGAGCAAGATCAGTTATATTCTCGACCACAAACCTTCGAAAAACGAGGAGAAGGCCATCGAGGATAAAATGAACCAACTGATTGCGGAAGACCTGCCCGTGACATTTGAATATGTAGATCGTAGTCATTTGCCCGAAGGAGTGAAGCTCGACCGATTGCCCGATGACGCATCGGAGACCTTGCGCTTGGTGCGCATAGGCGACTACGACGTGTGCCCATGCATAGGCAAGCACGTGCGCTCCACATCGCAGATTGGCCGCTTTGTCTTGTTGGGCACCAACTGGGACGAAATGAAGCACAGCTTCCGCATCCGCTTCAAAGTGGTGCAGTAGTAGTCAATCCGTTGCCAACCCATTGCGTTCGTTTTTAGTATGAATGCTAATGTTACATATCCCTCTCTGTCATAATTTCAGTGGCGGTGGGGAAGTAAAAGCATACCGCCCGACCTTAGGCTTGATGCTTAAAGTCGGGCGGTATGTTGTCTGTTGTAATCATTCTTTGTACGAATCGGCAAACGGCAATTCGTTATAAATAGTCATTGCTTTTTGCGTTGCCCATATCGTCTCGTCCGTATCAACTTCCGCCCAGAGGCTGGTTTCCTGCATGAAGTGCAGCGAGGTGTACGCTTCGTCCGCTCCCGCTATTCCAATCAATCGACTTTCTATAGCGAGGAGAGTCTGCTATCGAAAATCAAGGAGTATCTGCAAACCAACCGCTATATCACTTGCAAAGTTCTCCGTATACAATTCGGTTTAACGCAATATACCGCGAAAAAGTGGCTCAATTATTTCTGCGAGAAAGGCATTATGGTGAAGGAAGGAACACCACAATCTCCTATCTATTTCTTGAAGTAGCTTTGCTTTCGGATGTTAGCCAACTACTTTCTCTAGCAGCACCAAGTCGATTCCCTCAATGCCGTTGAAGTTGCAGGGAACGATGCCAATCTCTTTATATCCGAGATGATGGTAGAGCGTTCGGGCTGCCTTGTTCTTGGCCTGTGTGTCCATGCGGAGGTCTTTGCAACCTTTTTGCTGGGCATACTCCTCGTAGTAGGCGACGAACGCTTTGCCAATGCCTTTCCCTGAACAATCGGGATCTACCACGAGTGTGTGCAACACCATGACCTCGTCGTCGCTTGCCTCCACCTGCCAGTTTCCTTGGGCGTAAGAGTCCATTTGCTTGTGGTTGATGATGGCTGTCGCCTCCACTTTTCCATCTTGCTCATACACGAAGAGGTCGCCACGTTGCAATGCCAAAAGGGCGGTGTCGCGAGTAGGATAAACGCCTCGTTGCCATCCGATGCAGGCAAGTCCCTTTTCCTCCAAATCTAATACCTTATCATATATAGTGGCTATGCCATCGATGTCATGGCTCGTTGCTTTCCTGATCATAACTTTCTTAGTATTTTTGTAGGTGCAAAAGTACATAATAATGATGACATGGCAAAATGCTATGGAATGCATTTGTAACTGTCGAACAAAAAGCGTACCTTTGCACTCGAAATGTGCCACAATGTGAAGCATTTCTTTTGCGAAACTACTATTTGTTATGGATACATTACAGAATATATTAATTCAGATAAGCGACTTCCTCTGGACTTATATCATTATTACCGTGTTGGTGTGTTGTGCCATCTTTTTCACTTGGCGCACTCGTTTCGTACAGTTCCGTCTCATTGGCGAGATGGTTCGCCTGTTGCTGCATCCCGACAAGGTGC
>CAVKQP010000226.1:0-3300 GCA_963658165.1 Clostridium sp. CAG:302
ATCCTGGTCATAGTGATTGTCGGGGTCTCTCTTCAGTTCCAAACAGGTTCCTATATGCAACTCGTCCCACACTTCGTCTACGTCATAATACTGACGCCCTGCCAAATGGCACTCCTTGAAAAATAACTTCTTTGCCTTCATAACTTTAACTTTTAGAGGGTTTAACTTATGTTTTCGACGGCAAAGATATGCCCACGTTGTTTCAAATTGCGGAACAAGATAGAAGATTTTTCATTCTTTCTTCAAGAAATCTTCTATCATATGCAATGCTTTCTCATGCTTTGCAACCAAATCCTCAAATCATTTTTCTCCCTCATTTTGTGGCTCTTCAGGTTCATACAAGAGGGCAGCTTGCACATGCATGTTGTAGATTTCATCTGCCAACCATTGGGGTGAAATCACCTTGATCTGATTGCCACGACTGAGAAGATGGCCACTGAAATCAATGGTTGGACGCATGATGATTTCAAAGTCGACGTAGTTCTCTCCCTGACCGATTTCTCGTTGTGTATGGTGCAGCGGCAGGTCTCTCAGATAGTATCTCTCATAGTCATAAGCTCGGATGATGATTTTCTCTGTATTCGTGCCGTCTCCCACGAGTACGCCATAGCACTCGTTGAAATATTCTTGGGCATTAAAGTCGGGGTCTATTTGGAACTTGGTGTCTGTGAGCGACATCTCTACGATGCGGTCAAAAGAGAACATGCCGAAGTAATCCGACTCGGGCTTGTCTGCCATGGCATCACGATGAAAGTGTCCTAGGATGTACCAGCGTTGTTTGAACAGTTTGATGCAGTATGGCTCAAAGGTGAGATGATTGGGCTTGTCGTTGCCATACCTCCTGTAATCCACTGCCACACGAACGCTCTTCTTCATGGCCTCGATCACCATCTTTAAGTATTCGCCCTCTGAAGGTGCAGGTTGAAGAAGAATACGGTCTTGCAAAGACAAACTCTCACTGATGATATTGTTGACCGATAGGGTAGACAACATCCAGTTTTGCACACTGTTCTCGCGCAATACGTTGTCATTGCCGATGTAATACTTATAACCATTTTGTCGGTCGCAGTCGATATAAATGCCGAAGATGTCTTCTATGGCATCCTTGTGTCGAACAAAGGTGGAACGTGCGAGTTCCACACCACCACTCATTTCGGTATTGAGCCACTTGTCTTGTATCTCGGCAAATGTGATGCGTCTGGCGTTTCTTATGGTGTTGACAAGCCAGATGTATTCTTTGAATTTTGCAGGTATAGTCATAAGTCCTATTTTTTTATTATACTGTTAGATTATGTTTTAGGCTCACAAATTTAGGAATAAACTCGGAAGAACGCTCCTTTTCGCCAGGAAAAGTGCAACTTCTCGTGTGTTTTCCCTCGAAGCAATCACTATTTTATGATGATAAGTTATCTGTGGTTGTTATTTATTATTACCTTTGCATGCGTAACAAGATAGTAATAAAGGATATAACATAAAAAACATAGGGTTATGAAGAAATTTCTACTTTTCTTTTGTCTACTGGCGATTGCGACATCAAGTTTCGCTCAATATAGTGAAGAATTGGGCGTATATAACAAGGTGTACCTCCATGACACCTTTTGGCGTTACGATTTCCGCTACCTGAGTAATGACCTCGAGGGTAAACCCGTTGTCCTGTCGGCTGCTATCTTCATGAACAAGACTCTGGCAAACAAGAAACAAGATGGCAAGGGATGCATCCTGCTCAACCATTTCACCATCACCGACAATGCAGACCGTCCTTCCAACGTGACCAAGTTGACTAAACTGGAGGGTGCCTTGCAATCCACCAAATATTTTATCATAGAATCTGATGGCATCGGATTTGGCAACACCGTAGACCGTCCACAGCCCTATCTTCAGGGGCGCACGCTCGGAAAGGCAGACATCGATGCTTTCATAGCTGGACGGAAGATTCTCGACGAGGAGGGTTTCAAATATGACGATGTGGTCCTCAACATGGGCTACTCCCAGGGTGGTTATGTAGGCACATGGGTGGACCGTCTTGTGGCAGAGGGCTATCGCCATGACGAACTGCCAAAGATCAACTACAGTTTCCTTGGAGCTGGTTCTTACGACATCTGGGCAACCTATAAAGACATCATCAAGGAAACGGTGACACATTATCCCGTAGCCCTGCCACTGGTGTTGTGGGACATCGTCAACGATGAGACCACTGGCGTGAAGTATGAAGATGTGCTCACCCAAAGCTATCTCGACAAGATATCAGAGTGGTTTGACAAAAAGACTTACAACACAGACTCCATCAACAACATGGCTTTCCGTCTCTACAACACCACTGTAGACGAAGGCATCAGCACTAATCTCCTGTTCACCGAACAGTTGTGGAACCCCAATAGCGATATGGTGCAGAATCACATCAAGCCATGGATGATTGAGCACTCCACCCCTTATGGCGACTGGGCTCCTGTCAACACAGATACCATCACCTTTGTGCATTCGAGAACAGACGAGGTGGTGGCTCCTGTCAATGCCTATAGCATATCCGAATTCTATAAGAAACAAGGATACACTCACTTCGATGTAGACAGCACCTTCACGGGCAAGCACACTCCCGTGGGCACCAATTATGTGATGAAAGCAATACAGGTGCTCGCCAAATGGAAGCCAGCATCTTCGTCTACAGGCATTCGCGTCATCGATAAAACTACGTCCCGACGTGACTATAAGGCAGTTTACGGCATCGACGGAAGGCGTGTTGTAGGAAGCGACGACTTCAACAAGAAATTTGCCACCCTGCCCAAGGGTGTCTACATCATCAACGGTCGCAAGGTGGTGAAGCACTAATATAATAGATGTGCAAGAGCGTTTGGACAAGTAGAAATGCCATTCAACGAATTAAAGCAGAAAGTTATGACAACAGAAACAAGAGATAGTAACGACACATACCGCCACATACATTTTGCCATCATGGCAATAGAGAGTGGAGCCAAGAAACTTGGTATTTCGGGCAAAGAAATGCACGACCGTTTACGGAAGCAAAACCTGATACACAACAGACTTTTCAGACGCTACGAGCAACTGCATACACAAAGTCTGCAATGGGTGACAGACGATATTTGTGAAACACTTATCAATTGGGAAACAGAATCATGATAACATTATTTCATGGGTCATATACGGAAGTGACCGATCCTCTTGTAAAGTTGGGAAGATCCAGAGTGGACTTTGGTCAAGGCTTTTACCTCACAAGATTGCAAGAGCAAGCTAAAGCGTGGGCAAATACCATAGCTGAAAGAAAAAGAGGAGCGCATGCTGTAG
>CAVKQP010000227.1:0-1859 GCA_963658165.1 Clostridium sp. CAG:302
AGGTGGTATTGCATAGCCTTCGTAGGTGCTGTTTACCAATGCCTTGCGGTCTTCTTCAGTGCCACGCGCCATCTCTCCTTCAAACGGATAGTGGAGCTGTGCGTAGGGCATAGAACCTGAGTCGAACCACACGTCGATCAAGTCGCTCTCACGATACATGGGCTTGCCTTCAGCGTTAACGAGCACGATGCTGTCCATATAAGGACGGTGCAAGTCTATCTTGTCGTAGTTTTCCTGTGCATAGTCGCCAGGAACAAAACCATTGTCTTTCAGTGGATTGGACTTCATCACGCCAGCAGCCACACTCTTTTCGATTTCGGCGTAGAGTTCTTCAAGACTTCCGATGCACTTCTCGCCGCGGTTTTCGTCGCGCCAGATGGGCAACGGTGTACCCCAGAAGCGTGAGCGTGAGAGGTTCCAGTCGTTCAGGTTCTCCAACCAGTTGCCGAAGCGGCCTGTGCCAGTAGACTCTGGTTGCCAGTTGATGGTCTTGTTAAGCTCCACCATACGCTCCTTGCGAGCGGTGTCTTTAATAAACCAGCTATCGAGCGGATAGTAGAGAATGGGCTTGTCCGTGCGCCAGCAGTGGGGATAGTTGTGCACGTGCTTCTCAGTCTTGAATGCCAGACCTTGTTGCTTGAGTTCCATGCAAAGCACCACGTTGAGGTCTTCTGCCTTCTCCGAAGCTGCCTTGTCCCACACGCCGTTCTCGTTGTATTTCGGATCGTATGCGTTCTTCACATAGTCGCCAGCGTGGTGTGCGTAGGCGTCTTTGTCCACGCAGTGGGCGATGAAGTTGTTGTCGAGGTCGGCAAGCACATAGAATTTGCCTTGCAGGTCGACCATCGGACGGGTTTCGCCTTTCTTGCTGATCAAGTAGAGGGCTGGGATATTAGCGTCCTTAGCCACCTTGGCGTCGTCAGCACCAAAGGTTGGTGCGATGTGCACGATGCCCGTACCATCGTCTACGGTCACATAGTCGCCTAGGATGACACGGAAGGCTTCGCTTTCCATCTCGACGAACTGGTCGCGTCCGTCCTCGTTGGCAAACACCTTTTCGGGGTGTGCAGCGGCATAGTCGTTCACGAATTGTGGGGCGAACACGCCTGTCTTCTCGCATGGCTTCACCCAAGGCATGAGTTGCTGATAGTGATAACCTTCGAGCTCGGTACCCTTCATGTGGTCTACGATGCGCCAAGGACACTGTTTCTTCTCCTTGTCAAAGGGCAGCAAATCGCCTTCCTTGCACTCCTGGTCTGCCTTGAGATAGGAGGTGACGAGGGCTTCTGCCATGACGAGGGTCATAGGTTCGCCAGTGTAGAGGTTGTAGGTCTCTACTGCCACATAGTCAATCTTTGGTCCCACACAGAGTGCTACGTTTGAGGGCAGTGTCCATGGTGTGGTAGTCCAAGCGATGAAATAGGGTTTGCCCCAATGCGTCCATTCTGCCTTGGGGTCTTTGATTTGGAACTGTACAGTGGCTGTCAGGTCCTTCACATCGCGGTAGCAACCGGGCTGGTTCAACTCGTGTGAGCTAAGTCCGGTGCCGGCTCCCGGCGAATAGGGTTGTATGGTGTAGCCCTTATAGAGCAGTCCTTTGTTGTAGAGTTGCTTGAGAAGCCACCAAAGGGTTTCAATATATTTGTTGTCGTAGGTGATATAAGGATGGTCGAGGTCTACGAAATAGCCCATCTTCTCGGTCAACTCACGCCACTCTGCCGTAAACTTCATCACGTTCTCGCGGCACTTGTGGTTATAGTCTTCCGTAGAGATATATTTCTCCGACTCCTTGTTGTCAATGTCTTTCTTGGTGATGCCCAATTCTTTCTCTACGCCCAACTCGACAGGCAGTCCGTGGG
>CAVKQP010000227.1:1869-3295 GCA_963658165.1 Clostridium sp. CAG:302
CTTTAATGCTTCGCGCCAGCACGTGGTGGATGCCTGGATGTCCGTTTGCAGAAGGTGGTCCCTCGAAGAATATGAACTGCGGGCAACCTTCGCGCTCGTCTATGGACTTATGGAAGACGTCGTTTTTCTCCCAACTTGCTAATACATCATTGTTTGTTGCGGTCAAGTCAAGACCTTTGTGTTCGGCAAATTTCTTAGCCATAAAGATATAATGTTTAATACGTATTAATTTTATAAGGCGCAAAGTTACATAAAAAAACTAAGGTTGACAAGAAAGTAACAGAAAAAGATGGGGCGCCCGAACGTGCCTCTCCACACGACAAGAGCCGGCTCACAGATGGGTGTGAACCGGCTCTTGCTATATATTAATAAGGTGTTATCTGATTCTGTCTGCTGCCCGAACGAGTTTCTCGTCGTCGTTGATGCCTTTGCGCGCCAACAACACGAGCACGAACGACACGAAAGGCAGACAAGCGGCAAACGAGGGATGGAACTTTGCAGTGCCGCCCAACATCAAGCCAAAAGCGGCGTAGGCGATATACCACCCCACGTAGAGCAATGCGACAAACAGACAATAGCGCGCCTGCTGTCTGCGATTTTTGTAGCCGAAGATGGCTGCCAGCGTGACGGGGCACGTAACAATCAGGATGGCAAACAGTGCCCAAGCGGGACAAGAGGTGGCGCCTGTAGCCTTGTCTACAATCCAGAGGTTATACATCTCGCTCCCCAACCCCATGCCTACGGGCAAGAAACGACCCACGGGGAGGCAGAGGCACACCACCGTGAGAACGAGGGCGAGGAGCAGATAGATGGTTTGCTTGCGCTGAATCATCGCTTAGTCCTTGTTTTCTTCTACGTTGTCGGCAGGATTGTTGTAGTACACATCACCGTCGATAAACTCTTGTGTGGCGAGCAATGTGGGCTTCGGGAGTTTCTCGTAGTAGCGTGAGATCTCGATTTGCTCACGATTCTCAAACACTTCGTCCATGCTGTCGTTGTAGGATGCAAACTCAGCGAGCTTCTTGCTGAGGTCTTGCTTAATCTCTACAGAGATTTGGTTGGCACGCTTGGAGATGATGGCAACACTTTCATAGATGTTGTGTGTGTCGTCACAAAGGTCCATGATGTTGCGGGTCACGGTGTTTACCGGTGCTTTTGATTTCTTGTAATCCATTTTATTTTGCTGATTTATTCTTTTCTAATATTAATCTTTAGTGTATTTCTTGCAGCTCTCAATGATTTTCTCTGCCAGTTTCTTGTTGGGCGAATCGGGATATTCGTTGATAAATCCGTAGCATTCGTCTTCTGCATCGCGATAGCGCTCCACTCGCTTTTCCTCCACGCTCTGGGCGGCAAGGTCATATTTGCTCTTCATGATGAGCAGGGCGAAGTCTTCGCGGAAGTTGGTATAGGGATAGTCCTTGAG
>CAVKQP010000228.1:0-3240 GCA_963658165.1 Clostridium sp. CAG:302
TCTCCATACTCTTCGTCTTTGCCCTCACCACATAGGGAGTGTTGGCTTTCATGTTCTGCACACGCTTGAAGTGCAGCTCGCCACTCTTCGTATTGTCAGTATCCAAGGCGTAAGCAAGGAAAGATTGCTTCATCCTGGAGATGTTCACATCAAATGGCAACATGATAGTGCTATAAGTATAAGGCGTGAATTCCCTACCGAAGATGACTTCTCCTGCAGTGAACGCCTTAGGTACATCGTAGCCAAACTTGTCGGTCAAGTAGTAACTGTTGCACCACAATGCTCCATCCTTGACACTAACCACGTTGTCTGAAGAGTTACTCTCGAATGTCAATGGTTGGTAGACGAGGGCGTTGCGGCATATACCGAGCGTGTTGACATCACTCTTCAGCGTGTCACACTCCGAGAGGTCTACCCAGTGCAGATTTGTGTTATTGCTGAAGGCACCCTTATCTATCGTGCTGAGCGTAGCCGGGAGTGATACTTGCTGCAGATTAGTGAGCTTGTCCATTGTGCTCTTGCCAAGGTTGGTGATCTTGGTCTTGTTGAGCATATCGAGCTTGGTCACGTTCGGGAAGAGGTCAAACCATCCGTCAATCTTTGTGATACTTGACAAATCATCCTCCGTGGCAATAGCCTTACAACCGAAAGCACGGAACTCGTCGATGCCGGTAAAGCCTGCAGTGATCTGGTTGGTGTGACCCGTGTACTCGCCATCGTTGGAGTAATCCTGTATCAATGACTTGCGCACGAACATCCTTTTCACTTTTCTGTTATCATTGCCTATGATATCGGTGAATGCATCACCATCGAGTGTAGGCTTGCTCTCGCAGAGGAAGATGATATCTTCCAGACTGCGGCACTTGCCCAACGCATCGTCATCAATTTCGGTGGTCTTGTCGCCGATGACGAGTGTTTTTAGCGAATACATGTCATAGCATGCCTCATAGTTCAGTTTGGTGGCGGTGCGAGGCATAATTACAGTTTCCAGGTTGTCGCAACTCCAAAGCATGTCCTTTGGTACCTCGTTGTCGTTCTCTATCTTTCGGTTATCCCAGCGGAGCAGGAAGTAGTAGTCGTCCTTCTTGAGCTCGGCATTATAGAGGTCGAGATACTTGAGTTTGGTGGTGTAGACGTGCTCATTCCAGTCTGGTTCGCGACCGCCGAGATAGCGCAGCAAGGCGATGTCCTTGCCACCGATAGGTCCGTTTATCTTCAGACCGGTGATGCCAGACAGGTCGCCTCCCACTGCCACAATCTTGTCATCATCCATCTTGAATGTGGCATTCAGTGCGTCTGCCAGTGTGTTGGGCTTAGTGAGCGTTATCTCACGGATGTCGACACGGGCAGCGCGATAGCTCTGGATGTGGTCCTTGTATTCGGGCCATGCTGTGCGGTAGGCATCCTCAGTGCCCTCAGCGACATACACGACGAAGTCTTCAGGCAGATCGTCAAAGGATCCTGACTCCAGTTCTGGCACCATTATGCCGAAGGCATATATCTCCTTAAGCGATTTACAGTTGGCGAATGCATTCTTGGTAATCTTCTTCAGATATATCGGGAGATGCATTTCCTTCAGTCCTGTCATGCCAGTCAGGGTGTTGTCACCGAGTTCGGTTACAGACGAATAGTATAACTCTTTGATCTTTTGGATTTCTGTGTTGCCATTTAGCATGCCACTGATGTTTTGCACATTCACTATGTCAAGCGGTGAGAATATATGCTGCTTCTTCAGTGCCTCGACAAGAGCCTCATCCTGGAAGTTAGGAATGATGCTGTCGCAACCCAGCGTTATTCCTGCCACTGCAGAATAGTCGTTCACTGAGTTGTAGGGCACAATAGCTGCCGAGAAGCGTGAGTTATCATCTGTCAGCGTGCTGAGAGATCTATCGTCAGCACCTACGGAAGAACCCGTATGGTATCCCTGGGCGGGATAGAATGCGTAATAGTGTGCTTCGGGTGCAGTCTTGTTGAGCATCACTATTGCTACCTTGTTGGGGGTGTTCAGCGACAGATACTCTTGGAAATAATTCATATTGTCGCCCACCACAAGGGCCTTCAGTTTTGTGCAATACTCTATGGCGCCGACCTCCATGCGGGTGGCAGACTTAGGAAGGATGAGAGTCTCGAGCTGCTCAAGACCCCAGAACATGAAGTCAGAAACTTCGTTGTCTTTGTTGATCTTCTGGTTGTGCCATGCATTGACCGAAGTGCCACGTTTCAAGTAGGCGCGGTTGTAGGTATATCCACCAGCCGACTTCAAGTCAGCCTCATAGAGGTCGAGGTATTTCAGGTGTCCTATAGTCGGTTCGTTATCATCCACGTCACGACCACCCATATAGCGGAGCACACCAATGTCGCGTCCGTCGAGAGGACCGATGATGCGGAGCGAGTCATACTGTGCATAGTTGCCATAGAGATGGTTGTTGTAGAGTATGTTTTCCGTATACTCGTAGGTGAGCCCCAACTTTTCAGCTAGGGTGCCCGCCTTGTCGAGTTTCACTGTCACTAGACCGCGACGCTGGTTGATGCCGTTGATGTGATCTGCCACGGCTGACCATTTGGTCTTGTAGGCATTAACAGCGCTATCAGGTACATATATTACATATGTATCAGCGTTGGAAAGCCCAGCGAAGGCCTTCGCGGCGTCAATCTCGGCAGGCACAGCACTCTTCATGGTGAACGTACTGATGCCACTGCCCGTGAAGGCATTCTCCTTGATAGATGTCACCTTCGCTGGTATGGTGAGATTGTAGAGCAATGAGCAGTCCTTGAAAGCGTTGCTTCCGATGGTCGTGATACTATCTGGGAGCATGATGGACTGCAACTTTGAGCAACCAGAGAACATGTCGTCATAGACCTCTGTCAGTCCACACGATGCGAATGCACGGAACTCGTCAAACGACGCTATCTCTTTTCCCTTGAATAGAGCCTTCAGCTCTTCTGGTTTGGCACGTGTAGCATCCACGTGATCAAAGTTGGTGCCATCGTTGAGCTTTGTCAGGAAGCGATACGGATGGAGCAGTATGTCGCCCACCTTTTCATCCAATGGTTTGAAGAAGCAAGGAGCAAACTTGTCCTTATACTTCACCCATGCAGTGTCGGCAAGGAAGGCATCCTCCTGGTCGAGACAGAACTTTATCTTCAGTTTCGGTGTGTCGTCAAACACTCCGTTGCCCAAAGTGAACTGGCTTGGACTCATGCTCTCAGTGTGGTTAGAGCCCACGGTCACCTGGTAGA
>CAVKQP010000229.1:0-2099 GCA_963658165.1 Clostridium sp. CAG:302
GTATAGGGATAGTCCTTGAGGGCGTTCTGGGCGGTGATGATGCAGGCTTCATAGTTGCTGCCGCCGTCTGTACAGTTGCCAAAATAGGAACCGAGGTTGTAATAGAGCTTGGCAGAGAGCAGTTCTTTCTTGACCAACTTGTCTTGGAGGTCGAAGAGGTTCTTCTGCGCCGTGCCTTTCATGGATGCGTTAGGGAACAAATCGAGGTATTCCTGAAACGCTGCAATGGCTGCAATGGTGGGTGTTTGGTCCAAGCGAGGCTCAGGCGTGCTCATGTAGAGGCTTTGCCCGATGTAATAGAATGCCTGCTCCGCGTAGATGCCACGGGGATACGACTTGGTGTATTTCTTGAAGGTTTCAGCGGCACTCTCATAGTCTTTGGCACGATATTGCGCCATGCCCAACATGTAGAGGCTCTCCTCTGCCTTGTTAGTGCCTTTCTGAAGATTGATCAAGTCTTGGAGCAGGGTAATGGCCCGCTGGTTCTTGCCCAAGGCGAAAGACTCCTTTGCATACTCATATTTGTAGTTGGTGTCTGCGCTCTTATAGACCTGATTAAACTCGTGTGCGCAACTTGAGAATAGCAATGCTCCGCACACGGCCGTTAAAATGGTTTTCTTCATATATATGATGTTTGGAGTGCAAAATTACAAATAAATCCTGCATCCACAAAGTGGAGGTATCGTTTTTTTAGAAAAAATCACGTTTAATAGGCTTTATAGTCAGTGCTTTCAAGCCAAACTGCCTCTTGCGCATCGTAACTCTGCCTGTTACGATGTGTAAGTGGCAGAGTTACGACCCTTTACCCTAAGGTCGACGCGGGGGCGCGTCGACTACTATAGGTGTTTTGGAGAATACATGGCATTCCACCACGTGTCGTCGTCCTGCAGCCACTTGGCAAACCAAGCGTAGATGGTGTGCTCCCAACGTATGCGCTTAGCCTCATCGGCGATGAGATGATCCTCCCCTTCCACTTCGACAAGCGCCGTGGGACGACCGAGCAATTTGAGTGCTGTGTAGATGGCTATGCTCTGCGAGAGGGGCACATTGTGGTCTGCCGCGCCATGAAGAAAGAGGATCGGCGTGTGTATCTTGTCGGCATTGTAGAGCGGGCTATGACCCACATAGAGTGCTTGATTGTTCCACGGATAACTATTGGGGGCGGCTGTCTCATTGTAGTCATAACCCCAGTAGCCGCCTCCCCAATAACTCGAGATGTCGCTGATGCCGGCATGAGAAACGGCAGCGGCAAAGATGTCGGTCTTGGTCTGCAAATATTGGGTCATAAATCCGCCGTAGGATGCACCGTAGCACCCCACCTTTACAGCATTCACCCACGCGTGTTCTTCACAGAAGCGGCGAGTGCCCTCAATGATATCATCGGCGGTGTAGTCGCCATAAGCGTTAGAGTGACGGGCGGCAAATTCTTGTCCGAAACCCGTACAACCGCTCGGTTCGAGCACCAATACCACGTAGCCTAAGGCAGCATAGGCGTGGGGCGCAAAACTACTCTCAAAGTCGCGACTGACGGGTGAGCATCCGCCATAGTAGCGAACTATCATCGGATATCGGCGAGTGGCATCGAAGCGGGGTGGCAGGTAATAGCGACCGGTGATGATGTCGCCTCGCGAGTTGCGATAGGTCCATGGTTTGCAGTCGCCCAAAACCACGTCTTTCAGCGTCTGTGCACTGAGGTCGTCGACGAGCACGGAGCGCGACGTCTTGGTGTCGAGGGTATAAAGGCGGTCTGAATTGCTGGCGCTCTGTCCCCACCAGGTCATCACGGGTGAGGCGGAAGCCAAACTAAACCCTTCCACAAGATCCTCTCCCACTGCTATCCTACTGATTTTCTTCGTGTTTACATCCATCCGATAAAGGCATACTGAATCCTTATGTTCGGCGGCGAGATAGACCATGCCGTCGTATTTCGACCATTTGCATTGTGTCACATTAGGGTCGAAATCGCGGGTCAATGGCGTTACTCGATGCGAAGAAATGTCTATCAGATAGAGTTGATATTCTAACTTGTTGGGCGTCTGTCCTTCTTTCACATTCTTGCCCACCCCACCGAAACTTTCGGGAGTGCCAGAGGCGAGGAT
>CAVKQP010000229.1:2124-3221 GCA_963658165.1 Clostridium sp. CAG:302
CGAGCCGAACCTACAAAGCCGTCGTCTTTCACAAATTCGTCGGCTTGCATCGTGCGCAGGTCGAGCACATAGAAGGAGTAGAGTTTGGTGGGACGCTCCCCCATTCGAAGACGATAGCTGGCAAAGAGCAGCTTGCTCCCATCGGCAGACACATCCATGAGCCACACGTTGCGATAGCCGAAGGTGAGTGGTTGCATGGTGGAAGTCTTGATGTCGTAGAGCGACAGCGAGGAACGGTTGCGCCAACCGGGCTGGCGGTCTTCGGGATTGATCACTTCAAACACATCCTTGCGCTCCTCAGGACCATTGGTCACGTTGGTATAGATCAAGAAATCTTCGGTGGGCGACATGTCATAATAGCCTTCGGGCAGGTCTTCTACAATCACTTTTCTATCGCCCGTGGCTGGGTCTACAGCCGTGAGCGAGCGTCCCTTCTGATGCTTGCGCTCTTCGAGATAGCGGTTGGTGCGTGGCATCCAACTGATGGGGGTGTCGGTTTCGGTGAGCACCCTGTCCGTGGCACGCTCGGTGAGGCGGTACTGCACTTCGTGTTTGCCGTCTTCATAGGTGGTGCGATAGCAAGAGATGAGATATTTCCCGTTGGGCGAAAGACTGGCACCCGTCACCCGTGTGTTGTAGAGCACGTCGTTGAGGGTGTAGAGACGTCTATTGTCGGGCTCGGTGAGTACGTCTTTGGCATCGGTATGGAGGGTAATCTCGGGCTTCGTCTTGCCGCCATATTTCACTTCGAAGCGGTGGGTCATGGGCAGCAAGGTGAGCGTGTGGGTGCCTTCTCCGGGAGTGAGTGCCCCGTCGACATAGAGTTTGTATTGCCCAGCACCCTTTATGTGAAGCGTTGCTTGCACATATCTGTTGTTTTCCACTGAGAATTGGGCAGTTGTAAGCGTAGAGTCGCCACTATATTTCTGACCGTTCACATCGACGCTGTCGACCATGAAAGGTGTCTTGAACGTTTGGGTAGCTGAGATTTTCAGGCGGTTGATCACAAGGTCGTCTGCCTGCAAACCGAGATGGGCAGCAAAGATAGCCGCCCACAAAAGTGCATTTCTTTTCTTCATATCGGGTATGTGTGTGTT
>CAVKQP010000230.1:0-3202 GCA_963658165.1 Clostridium sp. CAG:302
GTTTATATATTAAAAAAACAGTTGATTTTTTTGGAAAAATGGTAGAAAAATGTTATATTTGCAAGAAAATGTGGTAACCAATATTATTTTATTAACCTTTTAATTACAAATATCATGGAGGAGTTTTACTTTTTTGCCATTGCCTTAGTGGTTGTTTTGCTCATAGTAGTAGTGGGGTATCTTCACAAGCGTCACAAGGAGTATCACATGTCGGATATTGAGAATGTTGTGCGAAGTACATTTGCACAAGGAGTGGTTTCTGTTGAAAAGCCTGTCTTGGTCAAAGCGGTCAAGGGCTATTTTCATTGTAGTTCCAAAGAGGCTCTATATATAATAGGTGTGGCAAGGCGCAAGAAGTTGATAGATATTGCAGAAGGAAGTGTTACCTTGCTCTAGTTGGATGTTGCAAGTTTTTCTCACCAATCGAAAAAAATATTTTGCCCATTATAGTTTTCTCACTTTTTATTTGTATCTTTGCATGGTAATTAACATATAGTGAGACGTATGCGTTATAAACATGGGCTTAAAATTTTTGCCTTACTTTTCCTGGCACTATTTGTCGCAGTCTCTGTGAGTGGTGCCAGGGGACATAGGAAAATGGGGAATGTTGGAATTGGCTTGAACCATTTAGTGGGTGATTCTGCTCTCTACAGTAGTGGTAACATTTCTTTGTTGGGAAATGTAGATACCTTGCGAGGAGTGCAGATCGGTGTCTTCACGAGTGGTGTGAGACAACAGATGCGGGGTGTTTCTATCGGTGGTCTTATGACGGCATCAGGTGGTGATGTGCGAGGTTTGCAACTAGCTGGTGTCTCAAATATCGCGCATGGTGGCAATGGAATGCAGATGGCCTTGTTTACCAATGCGTCTACTAATCCTTATAGGGGAATACAGGCAAGTGGAATATGTAACATTGCCATGGGTGTCAAACGTGGCATTCAGTTTGCGGCGGTTGCGAATGTCTGTGCTTCTCATATGCGTGGCGTCCAGATGGGTGGTTACAATTATGCTGATACGCTTAGTGGTTCTCAGTTTGGTATCGTGAATGTGTGTGTAAGCCATCCTCGTGGTGTCCAGGTGGGTATTATCAATTATAGTAGAGACACTGTGGCACACAAGATAGGGCTTGTGAATGTCAATCCAAAGACTAGGGTTGACTTGATGGCGTTTGTAGGTTCTTCTACCAAAATGAATATTGCAGTCCGTTTCCGCAACAAGAGTACATATAATATAATAGGTGTGGGAACACATTATTTTGGACTGGACGAGAGGTTCTCTGGTGCTCTTTTTTATCGTGTTGGACAATATTTTAATATTGGGTCAAATCTTACCTTGAGTGGCGATCTAGGATATTACCATGTAGAGTCGTTTATGGAGAATTCCGATGAAAAACCGGAGCGATTGTATTCTCTTCAGGGAAGATTGAACTTGGATTGGCAGGCGGGACACTATGTGGGCGTTTTTGCTTCGGTGGGCTATGGCGACACACGGTATTACTACCATTCAAGGCATTATCGCCGTCGCATGCTATTGGAGGCTGGAATGACTTTCAGATTGGCAAGAAAGTCGTAATTTTTTTCTGACAACTTTATTAGTTTTGAATATGGACATGATAGGCAAGGTGATTTGTGGGCACCTCTTGGCTTTGCTACCCATAGGGGGATTGGCTGAGAATGTGTATGGGGATACTACGGAGTATAAGATTGACGCATGGAAGAATGATAGCGTTTTTTCATTCAACGATCCCCTCAGACAGAAAAAACGCCCATGGAGAGGAGCTTTGGAAGCATTTGGAATCAATGTGGGCGTACAATGCTTTGACCAGTTTGTCATGAATGAGGATTTTGCGAAGATCTCATTACACAGTATCAAGAACAACCTGAAGACAGGTTTTGTTTGGGATAATGATCAGTTCTCTACCAACTTGTTTGCTCACCCTTATCATGGTGGACTCTATTTTAATGCGGCTCGCAGCAATGGACTGTCATTTTGGGAGTCAGCCCCTTATTCTTTCTGCGGAAGTCTGATGTGGGAAGGTACTTGCGAGATAGAGCCACCGGCAATCAATGATTTGATGGCGACGACGATGGGGGGTATCTGTATTGGTGAGGTTACCTATCGTATCAGCGATTTGGTCTATGATGACAGCAAGCGTGGCTTCCAACGTTTCTTAAGGGAATTTTTGGGAACTGTGATATGTCCTATCAAGGGGCTGAACCGAATTATCAGTGGTGACGCTTGGCGGGTACGCGGACGTTATTACAAGTATCATGACTACAACAAAATACCTGTAGACTTTGCTCTTTCTGCTGGCTATCGATATCTGGCAGACAATAATGCTTTGTTTCGTGGTGAGGGAAATCCGTATTTGAATTTCAATTTGACTTATGGGGATCCATTCAATGAGGAAGTCAACAAACCTTATGACTATTTTACGGCAGACGTCACGTTTGGCTTGAGTGACAATCAGCCCTTAGTGACAAGTGTGCATCTTCTTGGACGTTTGTGGGGGGCGCCTATCGTTGTTAGTGATGACATGAAAACGGAATTTGGATTTTTCCAACATTTCAATTATTATGACTCACAACCCGTGAAGGATGGAACCAATCTGGTTCCCTATCGTATTTCAGAGGCAGCATCTATCGGTCCTGGTGTTATCTATAGTTTTCCGAAGGTAGGAAGTCTGTCCAAGTTAGAGCAACGAATATTCCTGGATGCAATTTTGTTGGGTGGCAGTTTGAGCGACTATTACAATGTCATAGACCGTGACTATAATATGGGTAGCGGTTATAGTGCGAAGCTCAACACGCTCATGGAATTCGGGAAAACGGGAAGTTTTCGGTTTGCGGCTGATTATTATCGTATTTTTACATGGAAAGGATATGAAGGAAAGGATTTGGAACACACCGATCCTCTATATCTCAATGCACAAGGAGACAAGGGAAATGCAGCGTTGTTGGTCTTGGATGCCAAGTTTTTATTGAATCTGTCAAATCGGTTGGCTCTTGATTTTTCTGGTTCTTGTTATTGGCGTGACACTCATTATAAATATTACGCAGATGTAAAATCTCGTACTTTTGACGTGCGCATAGGGTTGCATTACAACCTCTAGGAGGTGCATGGCTATTTACTCTCTTTGCGCCTTGATTTTTTCTCCTACGCGTAGAAAATAGAATTTCTACGCGTAGGAGGTATTCTTTTT
>CAVKQP010000231.1:0-3196 GCA_963658165.1 Clostridium sp. CAG:302
GGAATATGCCGTCTTAGACATTGATGTGCATGACAATGGCTCGCTTGACGTAAAAGCCCAAGTAGGGGTGAAAAACAAGAAATTGGAATATACAAGAAGTTTCTCCAAACTGCCAGCTCTTCTCACTACTCGTTATGGCGTTATCAGCATCTCACGTATAGACTCTGTACGTATGCGTGATTGCGAAATTCGAGCAACCATTATGAACCCAGAGTTGAAGGCGAAAGACTATTCTGCACGACTGACTGTGGAACCTGTGGACAAGAAGACCTATGTGGCGTCCATCTCTTTCAATGATCCGTCGCCAGAGCGTTCCATTGCGTTTATCAACCGTTTGGTGCAACAATATAACTATGAGGCTAATGCCGACAAGAATGTGGCGGCAGAAAAGACCTCAGAGTTTATCAATAATCGCATCTTGCTTATCTCGCAGGAATTGGGCAAAACTGAAGGACAGATGGCTGGCTTCAAGAAGCGAGCAGGCTTGACCGATCTTCAGTCGGATGCCAAAATAACGTTGGAAAACCGCAGCGCTTATGAAAAGCGGAGAAGTGACAATGATACACAACTCCGACTTATTCAATATGTGAAGTCGTTCATCAATCAGGCAGGAAACCAGAACGAGGTAATTCCTCTCAATACGGCTGTGCCAGGACAGGATGATGGCGGATTGAGTTCTATTATCTCCAAGTATAACGACTTGATTCTTAATCGTGCACGTTTGATTCGCAATTCAAGCGAAAACAATACGGTGATTCGGGATATGGATGTGCAGATCAAAGGAATGCGCAATACCATTAATTCAACGATGGCTTCCGTAGAGCGTTCTGCACACATTACGCAGGCAAAGCTTGATGCTGAGGCAGCTCGTTATGCTGGACAAGTGAGTGCGGTGCCTGAAGATGAGAAACAATTCCTTAACATCTCTCGTCAGCGCGACTTCCAATCACAATTGTATTTGATTCTTTTGCAGAAACGAGAGGAAAATGCCATCCGTTTGGCTGCTACAGCCAACAATGGTAAACTCATCGAGTCGCCTATGGTGTCGGCAAAGGTGTCACCTAAGGGTTCTATCTTTATGCTGATAGCACTTGTGCTTGGCATTGCTTTCCCTTGTGGAATTATTTATCTGAAGCGTCTGCTTGCGTTCAAGATAGAAAGCCGTGCAGATGTGGTAGATATTACGAACTTGCCTATCATAGGAGAAATACCATTTGATAAGTCTGTGGCTGGTGACCGAGATATTCTTATCAAGGAGAACCAAAATGGCTTGATGGAGGAAGTATTCAGAAACTTCCGTACCAATCTCCAATTCCACCTTGGCGGGTCAGACAAGAAAGTGATTCTTGTCACTTCTACTACCTCAGGAGAAGGAAAGTCGACAACTTCAGGAAACCTTGCCACCAGTTTGGCGTTCTTGGGCAAAAAGGTAATTATTGTGGGTCTTGATGTGAGAAAGCCAGGCTTGAACAAGGTGTTCCATTTGCCAATACACCATTCCAAAGGTATCACCTCTTATCTGAGCGATCCTGACAATACCGACTTGATGTCGCTCATCCAACCTTCTGGAGTGAGCAAGAACCTCGATGTACTCGTGGGAGGTATCATTCCGCCAAACCCGACAGAGCTTGTGGCACGTCCATCGCTTGACAAGGCAATCGACATACTTAAACAGCATTACGAAGTCATCATCATTGATACAGCGCCATGGGGCATGATGTCGGATACGCAGTTGATTGCCCGTGTGGCTGATGCAACCGTATATGTTTGTCGTGAGAACTACACACGTAAGGCATCGTTTGCACTCATCAATGATGCACGTGACCAAAAGAAATTGCCGAACATCGGAATTGTTCTTAACGGCATCGATATGAATAGCCGTAGCAGTGGCTATTATTATGGTTATGGTAACTATGGTAAGTATAACCGTTATGGCTATGGATACGGACGCGACTATGGAGCTGGATATGAACATACCGGCATGTCATCGAAGCATAAAAAAAGTTTCTTGGAGAAAATACTTAAAAAGAAATAGAATGAAAAAGATAAATATGTTCATAGGAGGACTTGCTCTTGTAGCATTGACCTCTTGTGTGTCAAGCAAGAAAATTACCTATCTGCAAGGAAGCGACGAAACGTTCAAGACGGCTCAGCAAATCAGCCAACAGTATGATTTGCGCATTAAGCCGGCAGACCGCATCTCGGTAACGCTTTCTTGTTCAGACCCAGAACTGTTGGTTCCTTTCGGCCAAAATGTGGTATTGGGTTCTACTTCTGTGCAGAAAGGCGGACAGATTAATAGTTATGGAAGTCAGCAGGATGCTTACGTCGGCTATACGGTGGATAATGAAGGCTATATTAAGTTGCCGGTTATTGGACGTCTCCGTGCTGCTGGATATACTGAGGAAAGTTTAGCCAATGAAATTCAGGACGCTATTAAAAAGTCAGGTTATATCAAGGATCCACAAGTTATCGTGAAGTTTACAAATGCCCGTGTCAGTGTGCTTGGTGCGGTGAATCGTCCGGGACAGTTCTTGCTCAGTTCGCAACGCAATTCTATTTTGGATGTTATTGCTCAAGCTGGTGATGTTAGCGACATGGGCTTGAAGACCAATGTCAAGGTTTTCCGTGAAGTAGGAGGCAAGCGCAGTATGTATACGCTCGATTTGACACAAGATAGCGTGTTCAATAGTCCTGCATTCTTCTTGCAGCAGAACGACCTTGTAGTAGTTCAACCCAATAAGGCACAAAACGTGAAGAGTTCACCATTCCTCACTTTCTGGGGCGCTGCATCCTCGATTACAGCTTTGGTAAGCTCTGTTACGGCTATTGTCATTGCCGTTAGTAGAAAATAAAGGATAAACTCGATATGCTATTCTGTTGGCACTCTTGTGCCGACAGAATAAAAGCTATGAAAGACTTCTGCTTAGGCAAGGTAAGAGAAATGAATAATATCAAATAGTTATAGCCGCTTTTTGTATCTAATATGTTCTTTTGTAAAGAATTTTAGGTAAAAAAAAAATGCATCTATATGAATAACCACAAGAGTATTTTGGTGTCCATCGCCGTATTGGTAGGAGAACTTTTACTGTTCGTCTGCTTGTTCTCATTCTTTATGAAAGAGAAGAGTAGTTGTGATGAGATGGTGAGAAATCAATCCGTATTGATTCATGCACTCATCTTCATCATGATATCC
>CAVKQP010000232.1:0-3172 GCA_963658165.1 Clostridium sp. CAG:302
GGTCGACGACACCATAGAAGTATATGTAGACCCCGCCCGCGTGTCATGGGACTTGTTCCGAAGCGGTGGCGCAGGAGGTCAGAACGTGAACAAGGTGGAGACTGGTGTGCGTTTGCGCTACCAGTATCAAGATCCCGATACGGGCGAGGAAGAGGAAATACTCATCGAGAATACCGAGAGCCGCAAGCAGCTTGAAAACCGAAATAACGCCATGCGCTTGCTCAAGTCACAGCTCTATGATCGTGCCATGAAGAAGCGCTTGGAGGCGCAAGCCAAGATAGAAGCGGGCAAGAAAAAGATAGAATGGGGAAGCCAGATACGAAGCTATGTGTTTGATGACCGTCGTGTAAAAGATCATCGCACGGGATATCAAACGGCAGATGTAGACGGTGTGATGGATGGAAAGATAGATGGTTTCATCAAGGCATACCTGATGGAGTTCCCCGTGCAAGATGAAGACTAATTGAACATAACGTAATATAAATCTTGAATACTATGAGTGAAAAAAGCAAACAGAATCGCGCACGCCGCGAAGCAAAACAAGAAAAACAGGGAAAACAAGTGGTTAAGTGGATCTTTGGCGTACTGATCGTATTGGCCATTGCCTATGCCATCGTATTCTCGGCTATGCAATAAGATATCGGAATGAGTGGACTGGAAATAGAACGGAAGTTCTTGGTGAAGAAAGGTGATGCCTATAAGCGTGAAGCCTATAGCAGTAGCCGCATCAAACAGGGCTATTTTGCCGCTGTCAACACGGTGCGTGTGCGCATCCGAGACGACAAGGCGTACTTGACCATCAAGGGCCCGTCGCTTAACGGATTGTCACGCTACGAATTTGAAAAAGAGATTACCCTTGATGAGGCCAACCATTTGATGGCACTTTGTGCCCCTGGGGTTATCGACAAGACGCGTTATCTCGTGAAGTGCGGAGACCACACGTTTGAAGTAGACGAGTTCTATGGAGAAAACCAAGGACTAGTTATGGCAGAGGTGGAACTCGGTAGTGAAGACGAGGCGTTTGATAAACCTGACTTCATAGGTATGGAGGTGACAGGAGACCGCCGCTTCTACAATAAGCACATGCGCGAGACCCCCTTTAGCGCTTGGCGAGATACTTTGCCAGAAGAATACCGAGGATAAATGCCAGCGTGGCACCTGTGGAGTTTGCGGCAAAGTCAAGCCAGTCGCCACTGCGTCTGCCGCCCGTGCAATAAGCCTGCAGTAGTTCTATGATACCACTCATTACAACAGGAAGAAACCAAGCGAACACCAGCAAACGTCTGATGTTCGCTTTTTTGTGCACCCTCAGATATTCTATCCACATCACCCCGCAAGTGCCGCCATACATGCAGATATGCACCCATTTGTCGATGAAGCACACATTGTCAAGAGGTGTTTTGGGCATGGTGCAGAAGCATAGAAACCAAATGAGGCAGATGCATAACAAGGTGAAAGGATATTTCCTTAATTTTTCTTTAATATAAGTGAACATTGTCTTTACTATATTTGAAACTTGTGCAAAAGTATACAATTTTCTTGCAATTGTGCGTCTTGAGCGGATTCTTTTTTATAATTTTGCAGCGTTAATCATATATTTAGAAAAGAGAAAAGACATTTCTTATGGCACAAAATGAAAGAGCAAACTTCGGAAGCAAACTAGGCGTGATCCTTGCCACTGCCGGTTCTGCTGTCGGGTTGGGTAATGTATGGCGCTTCCCTTATATGACAGGACAGAACGGTGGAGCTGCTTTCATCTTGATATACGTTGGTTGTGTGTTGCTGTTGGGTATCCCTTGCATGGTCAGCGAGTTTATCGTGGGCAGGCGGGGCGCCGCCAATACGGCACGCGCCTATTCCAATTTGGCAAACGGAAAGGCTTGGAAGTATATCGGATATATGAGTGTATGCACAGGATTCCTCATTACGAGCTATTATGCCGTGGTGTCAGGCTGGTGCCTGCAGTATATTTTCGCATCGATTACAGGGCAGTTACAGGGAGATCCCCAATATCTTACCAACTATTTCTCCGACTTTGAGACCTCGCCACTTCGTCCGTTGTTCTGGCTGGTTGTCATTGTTCTGATCACTCATATGGTGATTATCCATGGTGTACGCAACGGCATTGAACGCATCTCCAAGATGCTGATGCCTGCGTTGTTTGTGCTTTTGTTGATCATCGTGGTGTGTTCTTGCTTGCTGCCTGGTGCAGGGAAGGGTATTGCATTCCTCTTTCATCCTGATTTTGGAAAGGTCGACAGCAATGTGTTCCTTAGTGCGTTGGGGCAGTCCTTCTACTCTCTGAGTATTGGAATGGGGTGTGTGTGCACTTACGCCTCCTATTTCAGTCGTCAGACAAACCTCACTAAGTCGGCTATTCAGATTAGTGTACTTGACACGCTGGTGGCAATCCTTGCTGGTCTTGCCATCTTCCCTGCTGCTTTTTCGGTGGGTGTGAACCCCGATAGTGGTCCATCGCTGGTGTTTATCACATTGCCCAACGTGTTTCAGCAGGCTTTTGGAACGATGCCTGTGGTGGGTTATGTGGTGGCTCTAGTGTTCTATGCCTTGTTGTCGTTGGCTGCCTTGACGTCGCTTATCTCGCTGCATGAGGTGAGCACGGCATTCCTTTGTGAGGAGATGAAGACGTCGCGTAAACGTGCTGCCACCATCATTTCTGTGGCGGTCTGTGTGATTGGCGCTCTCTGTTCCATGTCGTTGGGCGACTGGAATTTCCTTTCCGTGGGTGGAAAGACCCTGTTTGATGTGTTCGATTTCATGACAGGACAGATATTTCTTCCCATTGTTGGCTTCTTCACTTGTCTCTTTGTGGGGTGGTATCTGCCTAAGAAGTTGCTTCACGAAGAGTTCTCCAATTGGGGCACGCTGAAGGGTTCGCTTTTCGGAGTATGGCTTTTCTGTGTGCGCTTCGTGTGCCCATTGTGTATCGTGGCAGTATTTCTCCATCAGTTAGGAATCATTTAACGTGAACTAGAAGAGGTGTTCTCATAAACGCCTCTTCCTTCCTGTTCACATTCGTACCCTTCAATAACTCCCTTGCATCCGAAACATAAACTTTTTGAATGATAAGGAGAGACATTTCGAATAAAAGTCCTACCTTTGCATTATGAACTTTTCGTTACGTAAAACTCATAATGCGATAAATACTTAT
>CAVKQP010000233.1:0-3167 GCA_963658165.1 Clostridium sp. CAG:302
AAGTGTTATAAAATGCACTACCCCCTATCTTTTCGCATCCCGACAAATCACCAACTGTAGTCAAATTACTACAACCATCGAAAGCATTATATTCTATACCTTTACACAAAGAAGACAATTTAACCGACTTCAAATTATTACAGCTATAGAATGCATAGCCTGACACACTTGTACAAGAGCTCAAGTCTATGGTTTCAATAGAGCTACCCCAAAAAGAATTGGAACCCACTTGAACCAATTGTCCCGTATTTTCCACGTCCGTGAGACTACTACACTTGTAGAATGTGCCGCTTAGCTTTATCACCGTCGTGGGCAAGACAACTTTCTTTAAAGTCTTGTTACTAGAAAAGACTCCGTCCATTGCTGCCACCATATACTTCGTATCACCATTATACACATAGTCGGGCACCACCACTTCATCGCCATAGTTAGTAGCAGAAGATATTGTTGCCCAATCGGAATGATACTCGCCATTGAAGTAAACATTCGTAGAGAACGTCCACGTCACGCCATTTTCGTCAGTATAATCCGTAGCAAATGCTTGCACGATACTGACGATACAGAAAACCGAGAGTAAAAGTAATTTCTTCATAGGTTATGATTTTAATGTTATAATTTTAATACTTTTTGTCCGTCAACGACATAGATGCAACCGGGCTGCATCTCCGACACGCGAATGCCGTCAAGGGAATAGATTGCCTTAGGGGTAGACGCAGCGGTGGGAACAGTGACTATGCCCGTGTGCGTATCGCCAAAGGAAAGAGCATAGGAGGCAGATGCAGCCTTGTCGTTCTCCACCTTCAGCCAACATTTCCCTTCGGGTATGTCATACTCTCCGTCAGCCATGCTATAGAAGCGAGAACCTTCGCCCTGGTTTTGGAGCACATAGCCCTCCGTCTGTTTCTGCGCTGCCACAGCACCATACAAGTAGCCGTCGTGTGCCACCTCTACATAGTTCGCAGCATCTACCGTTCCTGTCAATGTGCCCGTATAGCCATTTTCGGCATATAATATATAAGGTGTATAGGCTTTCAACGACTTCACCTCGTCGAGCACCACGGCTGTATTGGTGTCGTCCACCCGCTTGGCGGAATAGGCTTTCAGTCCTTCGGGCAGCGCAGCCACGTCGAACGGCAACACGCAGGTGTTGAAATGGTCATCGCCACTGACCGACAATTTCACCGAACTCTGGTTGGAAGCATGCAGCGTCAGCGTCTGGTCGGCACAGGTATACTGCTGCGCATCCTGCTTGGTGATGAAGTGCAACTTCGACACCTCCAACGTTACATCGCCCGGTTTCAGCCAGGCAGAAGGCGTTACGCGCACACGGAGCAAGGTGCCACTGGTAGCTGTGAGTTCGGCATTGGTCAAGCTGAAACACGAAAGGCGCATCACGTGGTCTGCCACTTTGCCGTAGGAAGAGATGACCTGATGCTTCCATTCGTCTTCTTCCTCGTCTTTCGGATAGATGGCATCCGATTTCTTGTAGAGATACACATAGGGCTTACCTTCTGAATTCATCACCACATCAAGTCCTGGTGGGAACTTGACGTCCATTTCATAAGCCGTGTAAATGAGTGAACCGACCAGACTGATATACATATCATACTGTTCTCCACTCCCTGGCACCAACTCCACATCACTCACCGTGATATGGTCGGTGGTAGACAACGGCTTGTAGTCATCTGCCATCACCGCCCCTCTGCCGAACAGCAGCAGCGACAACAACACGCATACCCGCAATGGGGTAAAGTAAGAAGCCTTCATTATAACACGTTTTTTTATTATTATACTATTTTAAATATTCGCAAAGATATACAATATAAGGGAGCGATACCCGTTTTATACCAAACAATCTTCATTCTATTAACATTATTTAAACACACAACTACCTTTACTATGTACACAAGTCATCTTTGCGCCTAATGTCAGGAAGCAAATAAATATTGCATATTCATGCGGTAATTAAAGATAGTTTTGTACTTTTGCACGCACAACTCACAACCATAGAATCACCATGGACTGGTTAAACGGACTTTTCGACATACATTCAGCACTCCAAGCAACAGTCGTTCTATCCCTCATCATCACTTGCGGACTCGTGTTGGGCAAGATTCACTTCAAAGGAATCTCGCTAGGCATCGCCTTCGTCTTCTTCTTTGGCATTGTCGCAGGTCACTTCGGCCTCGACATAGACCCCAAGATGCTGGACTTTGCCGAAACGTTCGGACTCACCTTATTTGTATATACACTGGGACTCTACGTGGGTCCCAACTTCTTCGGACTGATGCGCAACGAGGGCATCGCACTCAATCTGTGGAGCTTTGCCGTCATTGCCCTTGGCACCATCATGGCTGTTGGACTATGCTTTGTTACCCCCGTGTCGCTGCCCAACATGGTGGGTGTGCTCTGCGGAGCTACCACTAACACCCCCGCACTCGGTGCCGCCCAACAAGCCTTGCAGCAAGTGGGGCTGTCGGGCAATGGAGCCGCCTTGGGTTGCGCCGTCACCTATCCACTCGGCGTGGTGGGTGTGATCCTCGCCATGATGTTCATTCGCAAACTCTTTGTCAAGCCCGCAGACTTAGTGCCCAAGTCGACCTCGGATGAAGACAACACATATATCGCCCAGTTTGTGGTCATCAACCCAGCCCTCGCAGGCAAGACCATACAACAGGTGACAGACATGACCCACCTGAAATTCATCGCCTCACGCATCTGGCGAGGCAACGAAGTCATCGTGCCGCTGGCGTCTACCCAACTGCACATCAACGACAGCGTGCTCATCGTGATGACACGCGACGAGGTGGGAGCCATGGAAATACTCTTCGGCGAGCGCGTGCACAAAGACTGGAACAAGGAGAAGATAGATTGGAACGCCATCGATTCGCATGTGGAAAGTCGCGTGATCGTCATCACGCGCGCCGCCCTCAACGGTAAGATGTTGGGCGGTTTGCGCCTGCGCGACACCTATGGCGTGAACGTGAGTCGCGTGATTCGTGGTGACGTGAAACTGCTTGCCACCGATGAACTCCGCCTGCAATATGGCGACCGTGTCACCGTGGTGGGTGCCCCCGAAGCCATCAACCACGTGGAAACCTTCCTCGGCAACGCCGTGCAGACCCTCAACGAGCCCAACATAGGTTCCATCTTCTTCGGTGTGATGC
>CAVKQP010000234.1:0-3165 GCA_963658165.1 Clostridium sp. CAG:302
CTGGTTCACCTGTAACGGCTGCCGCAGAGGCATCCTCTTTCTTGTCCATCACGCAGTAAACGAGATAGACGAGGAATCCTGCGCAGAGCAAGGCTGCTCCCAGTCCTACGGAAGCCGAAACGCCACCCATTGCCTTGGCAAAGGGGAGGGCTGCTCCGAGGGCTGCTGCTGTACCCATACGAGCCAATGCCACCTGCACGCCCATGGCCAGCGCCAACTCATGCCCCGTAAACCATTTCACAATGACCTTGCTCACGGTGATACCGCAGATCTCACAACCCACTCCATAGATGGCAAAGCCAAGGGCGGCAATCACCACTTGGGTGGAATAGGTGCCGAAGAAGGGAACGGCAATAGTGCCACCAAACTCATGACCCACGGCATACCACTTGATCAGGGCGCCGCAGAACATCAATACGGTGGAGAGAATACCCGTGAAACGGATGCCACACTTGTCGAGAACGAGTCCTCCGAAGAAGAGCAACAGCAGGAACACATTGAAGTAGCCGTAGGCTCCAGAGAAGAAGCCATATTCATCGGAGTTCCATCCGAGTCCCAGTCCGCCGTCTTCCTTGGCTGCCGTCAGGAGCGGTTCTAGTGGCGACATTACGTCAGTGAAAAAATAGCCGAACATCATCGTCACACTCACGATGAGGAGGGCAGTCCAACGAGCCGACGCAGAGTCGCTCAGTTTCTTTTGAATTGCTTGTGTCATTTTCTCTTTTCTTTATTTATAAGTTTTTACTATCATAGTAGTAGGGCTGGCGCCCCCGCCTGCCCCTTAGCTCATGTGCGAATGGCATGCATGGTATTCAGCCTTTGGGTGCATGGGTCGACGCGGGGGCGCGTCGACTACTACGCTTGCATCAGCCTGCCCTATTTGTTGCTCGGGATTTGTAATCTTCGTTGCACCCTATTCGTTGCTCGGGATTTGTAATCCCGAGCTATAGTAACTTCATGGGATTTGTAATCCCAGTATACGACCACATACTTTAGCTTTTGCGTGTTGGGGATTACAAATCCCCTGAAGTATGCATCTTCGGGATTGCAAATCCCGAAGAACGTTGTTGTGTAGTAGGGCTGGCGCCCCGCCTGCCCCTAAGGGCATGTGCGAATGGCATGCACGGTATTCCGCCTTTGGATGCATAGGTCCACGCGGGGGCGCGTAGACTACTACGCTTGTATTGAGCGTTCGATTATTTCAGCCAACGATTGAGCCATTCGAAGTAGGTGCGCTGCCAGAGGATGCCGTTTTGGGGCTTGAGCACCCAGTGGTTCTCGTCGGGGAAGATGAGCAATTCGGCAGGGATGCCACGCATGCGGGCAGCGTTGAAGGCGCCCATGCCTTGGTTGGCATTGATGCGATAGTCCTTCTCGCCGTGGATACAGAGGATGGGTGTATCCCACTTGTCTACAAACTTGTGGGGCGAGTTCTCATAGGTCTTGCGGGCTGCTGCGCTCTGGTCTTTGTTCCAATAGGCGTCTTCATACTCCCAGTTGCTGAACCATTCCTCCTCGGTGTCGGTATACATCGATTCGAGATTGAACGCACCATCGTGGGCGATGAAGCACTTGAAGCGCTTGTCGTGGTGACCTGCCAGATAGTAGACGGAGAAACCGCCGAAGCTGGCACCCACGCATCCCAATCGGTCTTTGTCTACGTAGGGTAGGGTGCAGGCGTCATCGATGGCAGAGAGATAGTCGTTCATGCACTGACCAGTCCAGTCGCCGCTCACCTGTTCGTTCCATTCCGATCCGAAGCCGGGCAGACCGCGGCGGTTGGGTGCCACGACAATGTAGCCGTTGGCTGCCATGATCTGGATGTTCCAGCGATAGCTCCAGAACTGGCTCACCGGACTTTGTGGTCCACCCTCGCAGAAGAGCAGGGTGGGGTATTTCTTGTTGGCATCGAAGTGAGGGGGCAGCACGATCCACACGAGCATGTCTTTGCCGTCGGTGGTCTTCACCCAGCGCTGCTGCACACTGCCGAGAGCCAGTTGGTCGAGTATCTGCTTGTTCTCAAACGAGATTTGTTCCTCGCGAGCCTTCTTGTCTTTGCCCGGTGTGACCACATAGATGTCGTCGGGCACTATCATGGAGTGGCGCATGGCAAGGAGTTTCTTGCCGCTTGTTCCGAGCAGGGCGATGCTTCCGTAGTCGTGCCAGCCGTCGGTCACCTGGTGCACGTCGCCTTGCAGCGTGGTGCTATAGATGTTTTCACATCCGTGCCACACCCCAAGGAAGTAGAAGCCTTTGGAGTCGGCTGTCCAACAGAAGGCGTCCACGTTGGAGTCGAAAGCCTCCGTCACGTAGGTCTTCTCTCCCGTGGCGAGATTGTAGACACACAGGCGGTTGCGGTCGCTCTCATAGCCGTCGCGGGGCATGCTCTGCCAAGCCACATACTTGCCGTCGGGCGAGAACTGCGGATTGGTGTCGTAGCCCATGTTGTATTTCATCATCTCTTTCGAGTTGATCTGCTGGTTTTTCATCGTCTTGTTGGCATCCACCTGTACGGGCTTATAGTCTGCTGGCTTGCAGAGGTTGCGGGTCTTGCCCGTGGCGATGTCATAGAGATAGATGTCGGAGTCGGTAGAGATGGCATAGTCGCGGCCTGTCTTCTTGCGGCAGGTGTAGGCTATCTGCTTCGAGTCGGTGCTCCATGCCAGTTGCTCGATGCCGCCGAATGGCTCCATCGGACATTCGTAGGGCTCGCCCTCCAGCAAGTCTTTTCCCTCGCCGATGCCGTTGCTCGTCACCTCTGCCACGAAGGGGTGCTGGATGCTTTCCACGTAGTGGTCCCAGTGGCGATACATCAGGTCGGTGATCAGTCGTCCCGTAGCCTTGGGCAGGTCGGAGGGGTTCTGCTTGATGATCTCGTGGAAGGGCATCGACTTGATGAGAATCACACGCTTGCCGTCGGGCGAGAAGCTATAGGCGTCGATGCCGTCTTTGTCGTGAGAGAGTTGTTGGCGGTCGGTGCCGTCGGGGTTCATCGACCACACTTGTCCTTCAAACAGGTAGGCGATGCGCTTGCCCCCATTGATCCATGAGGGGTCGGTCTCGTTTTTCGCACTGGTGGTCAGTTGGCGTTGGTTCTTGCCGTTGGCGTCCATCGTGCAGAGCACGTGGTGACTCTTGTTCTCCTTCACGCTGTAGTAGCCCACC
>CAVKQP010000235.1:0-3163 GCA_963658165.1 Clostridium sp. CAG:302
GAGTTGCGCCGTGTCGATGACAAGTGGACGAGCCACTTGGTCGTTCTCAACAATAGTATAAAGCAAAGCAGGTTGCTCGAAGAAAATGTTTTCGCGGAAGGTATGCAACTTATAGAACTTCACAGCATCAATGCGTAGTTGCACGTCGATGCTCGGTTTCCATACGAAACTCTTATCGCGCTTGTAGGCTATCAGCGAGATGCCAACCTTGCCCAATTCATTGAGATGGTCGCGACCAAACTCCTCAATAAACAATTTCGTATTGGGTTCTATCTCGCCTTGAGCGATGAGTGACCAACTTGCCCCCTCGGCTACCATATAGGAAAAAGAGAGATAGTAGTTGCTATCGTTCACCAAGTAGCTGTCGAAGCGAGTGTTGGTAATCATTTTTTCGTCGTGAGGAATGAATGCAAGATAGGCAGACAACTTGTTGCCATCCTTGCGCTCCTCGGCTTTCTTGCGGAAGGTGATCTCGCGGTCGGCAGGATCATAGTCTTCCTCCACACCGTTCTCATCCACATCGGGCAGTTTCACACCACTTTCCGACGTGTGCACTTTGGCTATGTTATAGTCGTCCGTGCTGATTACTACTACTTCGTTGATGGGGGTGGGTATCTGAAATCCGTCTTCGTCTTCCACGAGCACAAGGTTTTTCCCTTGGAAACCAGCCACCTTTCCACCGCCAGTTTCGCTGAGAAATCTCACCTTGTCTCCTATTTTCAGGTTTGTTGCCATAGTGTCTTTATTTTTTATGTTTATGGTATGAGCAATGAACTGTCTCCATAGCTCAAGAATCGGAACTCATGACTGAGTGCGTAATCATATACTTTGCGCCAATCTCCATGCAAGAACGCACTTACCAAGAGTAGTAATGTGCTTTGTGGCTGGTGGAAATTGGTGACGAGCATCTTCACTATTTTATATTCATATCCTGGTGCAATGATGATTTGGGTGCTCGAATGCAGGGCATTGAGCTGGTTGCGCTCCAAATAATCAAGCATGTTGCGGATGGCTTCAACGGCCGTAAGCGTAGGATGGGTGTCATAGGGATCCCATTGATTCACGTGCAATTCGTCTTCTGTAGCATCGGGATGTTCAGCCAATTTGGCACCCATATAATATAGACTCTCCAGTGTGCGCACACTTGTGGTGCCCACAGCTATGGCACATCCTTCATGAGCAATGAGTTTTTCAAGCGTTTGTCGGTGCACGCAAATATATTCAGTATGCATTTCGTGTCCTTCTATCTCCTTGCTCTTTACGGGCTTAAACGTTCCTGCACCTACGTGTAACGTCAGTTCTTCGCGGTCAATGCCGTGGGCATCTAAGTCTTTAAGCACCCGTTCGGTGAAATGAAGACCAGCCGTAGGAGCCGCCACACTTCCCTTTATCTTGGAATAGACGGTCTGATAGGTTTTCTTATCGCTTTCTTCTGTTTCTCTATTCAAGTATGGAGGAATGGGCAATTCACCTACTGCATCCAATATCTCGGCAAACGAAACCTCAGGATTGTCCCAGTCAAAGTCTATCCACTGTGAGGTGTGAACTTCCTTCACTCGGGTGGCTTTCAGTGTGAGATGCTTGCCTTTGATGTCGAATTCGCGGGTGAGCGAACCTTCTTTCCACTTCTTCAAGTTGCCTATCATGCAGAGCCAAGCGCAGTGTCCTGACGTTTGGAACATGAGTTCATAATCGGTTGGAGCGGCAGGCTCAAGCAAGAAGACTTCTATCAACGCACCCGTTTCTTTGCGAAAGTGCATGCGTGCCTGTATCACCTTAGTGTTGTTAAACACCATCAAGGCTCCTTTGGGCAGATATTTGGGCAGATTGAAGAACTGGTCCTCTCCCACTTCATCGTGTTGATAAACGAGCAGTTTGCTATGATCGCGCTCGGCAAGAGGGTATTTGGCTATCCGTTCGTCAGGGAGCAGATAGTTATAGTCACTGATTTGTATGTGTTTTGTATCCATTTTCTTATATAATAATGATGGCTTTCACCATGGCATAGATGTATGTGAACATCAGAATAGACATCACCTTGTCGATGTCACCACGGCTATAACCCGATGAAGTGTATTGAGTTGAAACATAGTTGAGGGCTGGAGAAATGCGGCGATACGTGCGGAAGTAAAGGTAATAGACGCCACCTGCCACTACGCCACCCCACAGAAGTCCTACGAGAATGTCGGTTGGATAGTGCACACCTAAATACAAACGGGTCCAACAGTTTACTGCTGACCACACGAATAATGCTGTGTTGAGCAGCCAACTGCGCACCATCAAGGCGAAAAACAAAGCTATCGTGAACGTGTTAGCAGCATGGGCAGAAAAGAAACTATACTGTCCGCCACCTGTTACTCCACTCACTGTGTCTAATGAATATTTCACTTGTGGATCTATCGTGGGGCGCAGTCTGCCTACTAAAGGCTTGATGACCAAGTCGTCAACACCCCCTGATAGCACAACGCACAACACCACACAACCGACTGCCAAGCCTATCTGAGTCATCGTCTCATTGTTCTTAATGACCAAATAGAAGAGCGCCAGATATAAGGGTACCCACGTGAAGCCACAGGTGAGCACCTGCACGAGATTGTCATAGAACAATGAGCTACTCCCATTGAAGAATTGCAACACGCTCAAATCGCTTAATAACATCATATCAGATTACTTCTATGTCACTCGTCTTTATCCATCCTTCACGACCATCCGACAATTTTACACCACGCCAGTCTTGCATGGTCTGGTCGCTAATGGTCACCTTGGTTCCTTCGTGTATGGTAAAAGCATCCTTGGCAGCAGCCTGTGGAGCTTCTTTTACAGTCACAGAAGGAGAGATGACAATGGCGTCACAACGATTCTCCAACTGCACTTTCTGTTGGAAGGCAAAGAGTGTTGACATTAGGAAAATCACGACCATCACCATGCCTCCATAGAATCCAGTCTTACGCCAAGCCACTCGCATGGCAAATAGATAGAGAAGTAGCAACAAAAGAGCTGCCACTAAACAGACTATGGATAAGCGTGCCCAACCATCGACACTGGTCAGGTTGACAATTGAACGATACCATGTTACAAAAAACATCTCAGACTCTGATGCAATCTTATCGATGGTTTTCGACTGTGCCATCTGCAAGTTGAAACGGATGTCATCGTCACCAGG
>CAVKQP010000236.1:0-1602 GCA_963658165.1 Clostridium sp. CAG:302
CAGCGACCTCACGCCCCCCAGACGCGTGCGCTAACCAACTGCGCTACATCCCGAACAATGCGCTTATTGTTCAAAAGCGGTGCAAAGATACACACTTATTACGACACCTGCAAGTTTTTTCTGGTGTTTTTCATGACAAAAGCGGGATTGGCATGTGTTTCCGCCAATCCCGCTAGGAGGTTTTATCATTTCTTCTTCAACAAATCTACTTCCACGATGCGCAGTTCTACCTTACCTTTAGCAGAGACAAAGCGATCGAGTTCGTTGGCTTTTCCACCCGCCAACTCCTTGACATCACCATACTTACTGCTATCGGTAGAGGGCGCTATCATCTTGATGGTAAGGTCGGAAGCCGTCACTGGTTTGTCGATATGGATATGCACATAGCCCAAAGTGGGATAGGTTAAGCCCTCCCAAACTTTCTTTTTGCCTGCAAAAACTTGCAGTGGATAGACCTTGTTGCGCCAACCTGTGAGCTTGATGGCAATCTCATCAACGCGGTCGCGTTTGGCCAATTGATAGGTTATCCATGCATTTTCCTTCTTTCCATCACTCTTCCACTCCGAGGCTTCATTGTCGTCAAAGCTATTGTTGGCAGTGGTTTGTTCGGAGCCAGCCACGGCGCGCTTGATGTCTACGGTTTCATACACATCTTTATAAGAAGGTGTCAGAGGCGTTTCGCCACGGTCCAAACGGCACGGTAAGGAGTATTGGGGCAGATAGTGGTCTGCGTCTACAGGCAGAGTAGTCAACTGGGTAACCACTGTTTTCAAACTATCGGCACCCGCACAAAGGGTGATGCCACCGGCATTCACGGTGCTGCGGATGAGCACGCGGTTTACGCCACACTCCACGGGAAGAACCATACTGTTGATGTAATTGCCACTGTTGTCCTTCAACAAAGGACGGTCGGACGGCGTGCGAGTGTCCACGTTCATCACGTCTTTACTATAATCAAACTTCTCTTTGGTCACAGCCAAGCCACCCAGCCATTCGCCCTCGCCATACATAGAGAAGCGTATGTCGCGGTTGTCAAGCGGACAACGACGGCCTTGCTTGTCGACCACCTCCACTTGCACGATGGATATGTCGGCACCATCTGCCTTAAAGCCCTCAGGATTTTGAATGGTAGTCAACTTGATATGGTCAGGGTTGCCAGCGGTTTCTATTGCGTAGCGGCTCACTTCTTTACCATCACGATAGCCTATAGCCTCCAACATGCCGGGCTGATAGGCTACGCTATCCCATGTGAAAAGATACTGATAGTCACGGCGAGGCGAACCTAAAGAGCGACCATTGAGGCGGAGTTCCACCTTGTCGGCAGACGAAACCACATAGACGGGTTTCACCGTGCCTTGCGGATAGTTCCAATGTCCGACAATATAGGTATGATCGGTTTCGGGTGTCACCCAACCATCCCACATCACTTGATGGGCAAAGAACGCGTCCTTGGGAATGCGCAAAGCATCGGTCACGCCACTGGTGCGATAGTTGACCGACCCACGGAAATGGGTGTTGGTATCACTAAACACGATTTTGGTTCCACCTGAGTTCACCCGTTTCCCCGTGCCAGGGCGCTCCAAATAGTAATCATGCCAGGCT
>CAVKQP010000236.1:1612-3146 GCA_963658165.1 Clostridium sp. CAG:302
ACCATCTGTACGGCAAACTCATCCATGTTGTGATTATACTCGGGAGCAGGCTTTCCACGATAGAGCGGACCACTCCCCTCTTGGTGATAAGGATAGCTCCAATTGTCCCAATTCTTGCGCAAGCCCTCATCACGACAGTATTCCATCATCCACAAGGGGTGCGCCTTGCTCTTGTTCACATAGAGCATCTCACCGCCATACTCCGCTTCAGGGATGGCAAGCATCTCACGAGAGCCGATGGCACGTCCGCCATTGGGGTCGTACTGATCGCGCAATTTCTTCATCTCCAAGAAATGTTCCCGGCTAATGCCTTTGTTGCCACACTCATAGAACAGAATACTGGGGTTGTTGCGGTTATAGATGATGGCATCACGCATCAGTTCGACACGCTGTTCCCAGCGGCGTCCCTCCACATCTTTTTCCGCATCACCGGCAGGCATCGCCTGTATCAAGCCGACACGGTCGCACGACTCGATGTCCTGCTTCCAAGGGGTTACATGCATCCAGCGCACCAAGTTACCACCACTTTCAACCATCAGTCCATTGCTATAGTCGCTCATCCATGCCGGCACACTCAAGCCAACGGCTGGCCACTCGTTGCTCGTGCGTTGTGCATAGCCGTGCACCATCAGTGTTCTATCGTTAAGTTTAATCATACCATCACCGAAATGTGTCTTGCGGAATCCCGTACGCGTGATGACTTCATCAGAGAGCGCGCCATCTGCCGACTTGAGCGACGTCTTGACGGTATAGAGATAGCCGTATCCCCAACTCCAGAAGTGCATATCGCTCATCGGGGCAGTGGCGGTGGCATGAATGGTACTCCCAGCATTGACAGTAAAAGGTTTACCGTCAAACTGCGCCACGGTTTTTCCTGTTGCATCTTGTACAGCCACATGTAGTTGGTAGGCAGCCGAAGTGGTAGCGTCGTTACGTACTTCCGACTCCACGTTGAGCGTCATCGTCCGTGCTTTCACGTCGAAGTCAGAGCCGTAGACATAGACGCCTGTTGTTTTGAGATTGCTATAAAGGGGCAAGGTCTGATACACTTGGTCACAAGTGTGGAGGTATACATTCTTTGGAATGCCGCCATAATTGGCATTGAAGTTCTTGTCGTTCCATTGATAGACGCTGTTTGTGGCACGCTCCCGGTACGTCCAACTGTTGTCCACACGAACTGCCATCACGTTTTCACCTTCTATAATATAAGGTGTAAGGTCGAAGCCACAAGCCATGACACCATTTTCAGAGATTCCCAACTTGTGTCCGTTCAGATAGAAGTCGGCAGCAAAGCGCACGCCTTCAAACTCTACGAAATATTTTCTGCCCTTCACCTCGCTCACCGTGAAATGCTTGCGATACCACATGACGGTGTCCGACAGTTGCTCAATGGCCTTACGGAACGCCTCACTTTCATTGTAGGCTCTCGGCAAGGTAATCTGTTGCCATAAGACATCGTCACATTGAGGTTGCTCTGCTCCTTTCACGTCGCCGACTTGAAGAAGCCAATGAGAATTAAAATTCAGTTTCTCTC
>CAVKQP010000237.1:0-3124 GCA_963658165.1 Clostridium sp. CAG:302
CAGATGGGGAATATCACGACCGCATCATCGATATTGATATTTTGCTCTATGACGATCTGTATGTGGACGAACCTGATTTGCAAATACCTCATCCGCTGATGGAACAGCGCGATTTCGTGATGATACCTTTGAAGGAAATAATGAAAGAATAAGACTATGGGAATAGAAAAAGGATTGTTCAATAGAACCCGCCTACTAGTTGGAGAAGAGTTGATGGAACGAATATACAACCAGCGTGTGATCATTTTCGGCGTGGGCGGCGTAGGCAGTTGGTGTGCAGAGAGTTTGGTACGTTCGGGTGTGGGACATCTCACCATTGTCGATTCAGACCGCGTTTGCATGACCAATGTGAACCGCCAGCTACAAGCTACGACAAAAACCGTTGGGCAGGTGAAGGTTGATGCACTGCGCACTCGTCTGCTTGACATCAATCCCAAGGTGGATGTTGTGGCACTGCAGAAGATTTATGATGAGACGACTGCTGCCGATTTTGACCTCAACCAATATGATTATGTGATTGATTGTATAGATAGTTTGAAAGATAAAGTGCTGCTCATTCGCAACGCTTGTCTGAGTAATGCTACTTTCTTTTCTTCTATGGGAGCAGCGCTCAAGATGGATCCGACCAAGATCCAGGTGGCTGAGTTCTGGAAAGTGCGCGGTTGTCCATTGGGTGCAGCCTTACGCAAACGCTTCAAACGTATGAAAGAGCGACCAGCACATAAGTTTCAATGTGTGTATAGTGAGGAGGTACTAGAAAATAAGGGAGAAAATCATACGTGCGGAACATCAGCTTGCATGTGCCCCAAGGCACAGGTAGGACCGGGAGATCCCAATCTTGTGAATCATGAATGGTGCAGTTCCAAGGCTCAAATCAATGGTACGATGGCTCATATCACCGCCATATTTGGTTTTACTATTGCTGGTTTGGTCTTGAATGATCTTTACAAGAAAATATAAATCCACTCATTCAATCTTTATTATCGTGCAGAACGCTATATACTGATGCCGAAAACGCAGTAGGCTACGATGCTCACTGTTTTGAATGAATAGAAAACGACAGAGCCGGAATATCGCAATTAGCAATATCCCGGCTCTATTATTTGGAGGTTGTCGTAGCGGATTAGTCTACGATAATGGGTTTGTACTTAGGAACGAGAGCTTTCATGATAACCCAACCTACGAGGTAAGCCACAGCACAGATGCAGAAAATGATCATGTAACCAGCAGGCTTGCCATCGAAGCCCATGAATCTGAAGGCTTCACCTTGGCCTTCTGCGTAGGTGAAGAGGAGTCCAGAACCATAGTTAATGAGGTAGGAACCTACACCACCTGCCATGGCACCGATACCTGTAATGGTAGCAATGTTAGACTTCGGGAACATATCACCGATGGTGGAATAGAGATTTGCAGACCATGCCTGATGGCCAGCGCCCAATAAACCGATGATGATAGCGGGCCACCAAGGGCTGATTTCACCCATCGGTTGGGCAATAAGACCCAACAAGGGGAAACAAGCAAAGATCAACATGGCGCGCATACGGCCGATGTAGGGGTTCATACCTTTCTTGTCAACAAAGTAGGTGGGCAGGTAGCCACCGCCGATACTCAACACCGTAACGATTGCGTAGAGGGTGAAGATGAGGGAAATGGCTTCTGGTGAATCGGATGTATAACCATATTGGTCAGAGAAGTAGGCGGGCGCCCAGAACAAGAAAAACCACCATACACCATCGGTCATAAACTTGCCAGTGATAAACGACCAAGTCTGACGATAGGTGAAACACTGCAAGAAACTGATGCCCTTTTCTTCTTTCTTATTGTCTTCTTCTTCGATTTTAGAGATGTCTGAATCCTGCTCCACGTAGTTTAACTCAGCTTTGTTCACGTGTTTGCTCTGGCTGGGTTTGTCATACAACCACAACCAAAGACCCATCCACACATATCCTAGCACACCAATAATGATGAATGCCATCTCCCAACCCATAGCGCGGGCGAGCAATGGAATAGTGGCAGGAGCAGCTAACGCACCGATGGAAGCGCCACTATTGAAGATTGATGTAGCGAATGCACGGTCTTTTTTAGGGAAGTATTCTGCTGTTACCTTGATGGCTGCAGGGAAGTTACCAGCCTCACCGGCAGCGAGAATCAAACGGCAAGAGAGGAACAACCACACACTAATGGTAGCAATGGCAACGGCTGCATCAGAGCCTCTTTGCACCATTCGAAGTGCTTCTATGGAGTCGTAGCCTTCTATTTGCATGGCTACCCATCCGCATCCGGCGTGCATTACGGCGCCTGTAGACCATACGAAGATGGCGATGAGATAGCCTTTCTTGGTGCCCATCCAATCTACAAACTTACCCGCAAACAGGTTGGCAATGGCATAGAAGATGGAGAACCAACCGGTAATCAAACCATAGTCGGCATCAGTCCAATGAAATTCGGGAGCGATAAAGTCTTTCCATGTGAGCGACAAAACCTGTCGGTCCATGTAGTTCACGGTAGTTGCCAAGAAAAGCAAGCCGCAAATGATCCAACGGAAGTTGGTCATCTTAGTCGTTTTAATTTGATCCATTTTAGTGATATTGTATTTTTGTTTAGAATCTTGAGGTATATACGATTAGGTGCAAAGATACGAAAAAAACGTAATCCTTGCACCTATTATTTGTTAAAAAACTAAGAAACGCAACAATTAGTCTTGGAAGTAGACGCGTTTCACACGGTTGCTGATGCCCGTAAGCACTTCATATGGAATCGTGTCGAGCACGTCTGATAGTACGGTCACGGGTAGGTGGTCACCAAAAATCTCTACGGTGTCACCCTCTTTACAGTCGATACTAGTCACATCAATCATGGCTACATCCATGCAGATGTTACCGATATAGGGCGCTTTCTTGCCGTTCACAAGACAGTAGCAGTGTCTATTTCCCAAGTGACGGTTGAGTCCGTCTGCATAGCCGATAGGGATGGCTGCAATGAGGCTATCTTTCTCCACGACTCCCTTGCGGCTATAGCCTACAGTTTCGCCTGCTGGAACATGGCGGAGTTGCAGAATGGTGGTCTTCAGTGTGCTCACATTGTTCAAGATACGGTTATCGCGAGGGTCTATGCCGTATAGTCC
>CAVKQP010000238.1:0-1738 GCA_963658165.1 Clostridium sp. CAG:302
ATAGCACCACCACCGAGTACACCCATGATACCGCTATCACGGCTTTCTCCATCGGTACGGTGAAGAGATACTATCAGTCCAAGAGTTCCACGACGAATAAGGATACGACTTTGTCGGCAGATGTGACGGGGTCGAAATACAAGTTTTATATAGACCAGACGGCTCGCCAGATCTATAATCCGGACTCGTTGCCCAAGGGCTCCAGGTTGGCTGCGGTGCTGACCAGTGTTACTGCCAAGCAAAGCAGCCCTGTTGTTTGGATGAAGAGCAATGTGGATTCCATTCAGTCTTATTATTCAAGCACAGATTCCGTAGACCTCTCTACGCCAAGAAAGTTGCGTGTGTATGACAATGGTGGTACGGCATACGTTACCTATACGGTCAACGTCAATGTTCACCAGGAGAAAGCGGACTCTTTCCAATGGCACAGTCTGGCAAGCAATAATGCAAAGATTGCGGCGTTGCAAGACTTAAAGGCTGTTCCCCTGGATGGAAATATCTATGTATTTGGTACGGATGGGAACGATTTGAAGGTTTATAGGTCGGGAAGCAATGATGGGAGATCATGGGAAGAAATAGTACCTCTCGGATCTTTCGACAAGGATGCCTACAAGAATGTCGTCGTGTTGGACAAAGCACTCTATCTCCTGGATGGAGGAATTGTGTATCGATCTGTTGATGCTGCCACATGGACGGAGATGGGAAATGATGCTACGCTTGTCCAATTGATTGGCGCAGGCAGCAAATATCTTTACGCTTATACGCCTACGGGTATCTCTGTGTCAAGGAACCAGGGCGCGACATGGGTGGCAGAGACCTTGGATGCCGTCGTTGACTCACTTCCTACCCATAGCGTATCGCTCAATATGTCAGGAATCGCTTCCATCGATAACACAGAGAATCTCCTGCTGACTGGCGTTCACGAGAAAACCGCTGTCCATGGTGACACGATTGCCGTATCTTGGATTAGGACGCTCGACTATGACGATGAGGATGTGAGCGGATGGAATTATGTCAACTATGACAATAACCAGCCAGACAAATTGCCTTACGCTTCGCAGGTGATGGTTGCTGCAAGTGACAGTGGCTATGTGGCATTGACAAGTGAGGGGAAATGGTATAACAGCAAAAATGGCGGTCTGACATGGAAAAATGACACAGCTGTTGTCATGCCAGGAACTTTTGACGGCATCAACCCGTATGCACTTGTAAGAGACGACAATAGGTTCTATTGGCTGATCTGTGCCAAGACGGGTGATGTCTGGAAAGGACGCTATAACAAGGATGGATGGCGAAAGGAACAAACATCCTTTGAGTAAGACTACGGTGTAATCAATAAACGGATAAAGATGGACAACTTGGATATGAACAGGGTACCAGGGCATATTGCCGTCATCATGGATGGCAACGGTCGCTGGGCCATGGAACGTGGCAAAGAGAGAAGTTATGGTCATCAGGCGGGTGTCGACACCGTGCGACGCATCACCAAAGAGTGTGTGCGTCTTGGGGTGAAATACCTTACGCTCTATACATTCTCCACGGAGAACTGGAATCGTCCTTCCGATGAGATCGCTGCCTTGATGGGATTGGTGCTGACCTCTTTGGAAGATGAGATTTTCATGAAGAACAATGTGCGCTTCCGTGTAATCGGTGACTTGGAGAGATTGCCTCGGCAGGTACAGGACAAGTTGCGGGAGACCATGAACCATACGGAGAAGAATGATGCCATGACTATGGT
>CAVKQP010000238.1:1748-3113 GCA_963658165.1 Clostridium sp. CAG:302
GCTTGCAACTATCCCGAAATAGAGAAGTCCTTGACCGAAGAGAACTTCTGCCAGCATCTTAACACTAATTTTATGCCCGATCCCGATCTCTTAATCCGTACAGGCGGAGAACTGCGCATCAGCAATTACCTGCTGTGGCAGATTGCCTACTCAGAGTTGTACTTCTGTGACACGTATTGGCCAGATTTCTCGGAAGAGGATCTGAGGAAAGCCATCGCCAGCTACCAGCAACGCCAACGCAGGTTTGGAAAGACCGAGGCGCAAGTGGAGGAGGGCAAGTAAGTAAAGAAATAAACAAGAAAATATTATAGACAAGAGATAAATGAAGAAGATGAGAACCATTTTCGTCCTGCTGCTCGGCACCACGGCTAATATGCAGATCTTGGCACAGGATAAGATCATCAATCCCGACATCTCGTATGCCGGTACCCCCAGGACGTTGACTGTGGGCGGTATCGCCGTGTCTGGTGTGGAGGGATATGAGGATTATGTGCTTACCGGCATTTCCGGACTGACGGTGGGTGAACGAATTGACATACCTGGCGATGCGATAACCAATGCAGTGAAGCGCTATTGGAAGCATGGCTTGTTCTCTAAGGTAGCTATTGCCGCCGACTCTATCGTTGGCGAGAAACTTTATCTGCATATTTATCTGGCAGTACGTCCTCGCATCTCTAACATCAATTATGTGGGATTGAAGAAGAGCGAGCGTGAGGATATGGAACAGAAATTGGGTATGGTGAAGGGTACTCAGGTCACTCCTAATATGCTTGACCGTGCCAAGATCCTTGCCAAGAAATATTTCGATGACAAGGGCTTCAAGAACGCTGATATCCAAATTGTCCAGCGTGACGATGTGAATAACAAGAATCAGGTGGTCTTGGATGTCGTTGTGGATAAAAAGGAAAAGATTAAGGTTCATCAGATCTACATTGATGGTAACAATGCGCTTACAGACCGCAAAATCAAGGGTGGCTTGTTCACGAAGGGAGCCTTTGCCAAGACCCATGAGGCGGGAAAGTTGTCGTCTTTCTTGAAGTCTAAGAAATTCACACCTGAAAGATGGAAGGAAGATAAGCAGAAGCTGATTGACAAGTATTATGAGAATGGCTTCCGTGATGCACAGATTATCTCGGATAGCGTTGTCAATTACGATGACAAGCATGTGGACATTTACCTGAAGGTGGAGGAAGGAAAGAAATACTATCTCCGTAATATCACATGGGTCGGAAATACTGTTTACACGACTGATTATCTGAATGCCGTATTGGGCATGAAGCACGGTAACGTGTACAATCAGAAGATGTTGAACAAGCGCTTGAACGAGGATGATGATGCCGTGGGCAACCTCTATTATAACAATGG
>CAVKQP010000239.1:0-3101 GCA_963658165.1 Clostridium sp. CAG:302
CCCAGCATCGCTTTGCCTATCAGGCATTGATGTATCAGTTGACTGCCAAGCAGAAGCAGGTGCTTGTGGCCATTGCTCAAGAGGGAAAGCCTTCGTCCTTAATGTCGCAGGAGTTCTTGCAGAAGTATCATTTGGGGGCAAGTACTGTGCAGGGAGCAGTCAAGGCATTGCTTGATAGAGACTTCATAACCCAAGACGAAGGGGCCTTCCAATTATGTGACAAGTTCTTGGAACTGAGTCTAAGGGCATAAAAGGAACTGTCTTTATGGTGTATTTGTGTCTTTTGTTCGTCAAAAATTGGGTAGAAGTCATCGGCAATACGGAATATTTCAGTAACTTTGTACTCAGTGTACATCCAATTATAAATATCTATAGATTATAGAAATTGCATTGTTTAAGAATAGTTTATGAGCGAGAGAGCTAAATTTGGGAAGTTAGGCGTTATCCTTGCCACTGCAGGATCGGCGGTCGGACTGGGTAATATATGGCGTTTCCCCTATATGACAGGAGAGAATGGTGGAGCCGCTTTCATCTTGATATACCTTGTTTGTGTATTGATACTTGGTGTGCCAGGCATGATTGCTGAGTTTATTGTGGGTAGGCACTCGTCTGCCAATGCTGCTCGCGCCTATCGATCTTTGGCGGGTGGAAAGCCTTGGGCGTTGATTGGCTATATGGGTATGATCACGTCAATGGTTATTCTTGGCTTCTATGCCGTGGTAGCTGGTTGGTGTCTGCAGTATCTCTATGCGTCGATAACCATGCAGGTGGGCGGAACAACCGAGCAGGTAGCCACCTATTTTGAGCAGTTATCTTCTTCCACGTTCAGCCCTTTGCTGTGGGCAGTAGGCTTTGTCGTGCTTACCCACTTGGTTGTGTCACGTGGCGTGAGGAAGGGTATAGAGAAAGCGTCCAACTTTCTCATGCCTACGCTCTTTGTCTTGCTCCTCATCCTTGTCTGTGCTTCGTGTATGCTGCCAGGTGCTATTAAGGGAATAGATTTCCTCTTAAACCCCGATTTCAGTAAACTTTCGGGAAGTGTATTCCTTGAGGCGTTAGGACAAGCCTTCTTCTCGCTCAGTCTTGGTACGGCTTGTCTTTGCACGTATGCGTCTTATTTCAGTCGGCAAACCAATCTTTTGAAGTCGTCTATCCAGATAGCTGTGCTCGACTCGGCGGTAGCTATCCTTGCCGGACTGATGATATTTCCTGCCGCTTTCTCAGTCGGTGTAAATCCTGGTAGCGGTCCTAAACTGATATTTATCACGCTTCCTGTCGTGTTCCAAGAGGCTTTTGGCAGCATGCCCATTGTCGGTTATATCATCTCATTGATGTTTTATTCACTGCTCTCATTGGCTGCGCTCACCTCCACCATCTCCATGCACGAGATTGGAACTGCGTTCTTCCAAGAAGAGATGCACCTGTCTCGTCCGTCGGCAGCATGGATTGTCACCGGGTGTTGCAGTGTGATAGCGGTGTTTAGTTCCCTTTCTTCGGGTGCTTGCCCCAATCTGCAGTTGTTCGGCATGTCGTTTATGGAATTCTGTGATTATTTCACATCTCAAGTCATGTTGCCTTTGGGCGGTTTTCTTACCTGTATTTTCATTGGTTGGTATGTGCCGCAGAAGATTGTGCGCGATGAATACACCAATTGGGGCACCCTTCCATCTACCACCTATCAGTGTTGGCTTTTCTTGGTGAGAGTGGTGAGTCCTCTTTGCATCTTGGCGATTTTCTTGCATCAACTCGGCTTGTTCTAACACCTTTTCATACGTATGCAAGGCTCTACACCCTATTTCCCACGCAACGAACGCAAGGTCTTGTTGGCGGTTGTCATCCTTGTGGTAGCAATAGGAGCGTTGTTCTTCTATGTGGGAATGCAGTTCTCCTCTACAGGACAAGACGGGGTGGACTCAGTGTCTATGCGTACTCAAAGGGGGAATGCCCGCACTTCCTCTTCTTCACCTTATTATAATGTACCTGTACAACAGGTGGAACGTTTTGCTTTCGACCCCAATACGGCTGACAGTTCCGCCTTGTTGCGCTTGGGTTTGCAACCTTGGCAAGTGAGAAACATCTATCGTTATCGGGCGAAGGGAGGCATCTATCGGAAGCCTTCCGACTTCGCACGTCTTTACGGACTTACCGCCAAGCAGTATCGGGAGTTGGCTCCTTATATCCAGATATCATCCGATTATCAGCCCGCCTCTGAGGTTTACGCTTCGTCAGATGCCCATGAAACGATCCATCGCGACACGTTGCACTACCCTGTGAAACTTTCCCCAGGGCAAACCATCGTACTCAATCATGCCGATACCACCGCACTAAAGAAAGTGCCAGGCATCGGTAGTGTATGGTCAAAGGCCATTGTCAACTACGGACAACGCTTGGGCGGCTATTGCCGTGTGTCGCAACTGCTGGAGTTGGAAGGCTTCCCAGAATCGACCTTGTCCTATTTCCGTGTGGAGCATCCTGTGGTGGTCAAGATAAAAGTGAACACGGCAACCATATCCAAACTGCGTCAACACCCCTATATCAATTACTATCAAGCCCGCGCCATTCGTGATTATGTCCGCAAGAATGGCCCCTTGAAAGATATCCGTGAACTGTCTTTATTGTCCGAATTCCCATCTTCTGCCATCGAACGCCTATCTCCCTATTTGGAATATTGAAGGCTTTGTGCAACGTTTCTGTGCTCCTATGGAAGTTGAAACGAAGTGCTGCGAATGGTGTAAGAATTGCTGTGGACCTATGTCATAGCCATCAGTGGAGGAGATATGGTAGGTAAAAAGAAAAAGGTCAATTCACCCCATAATGCGAATTGACCTTGCAATGGTCGGGATGACCGGACTCGAACTGGCGACCCCTACGTCCCGAACGTAGTGCGCTACCAACTGCGCTACATCCCGATTGCGTGTGCAAAGGTACAACAAATCGGAGATAAAACAAAAAAGTGTTCAGTATTTTTGAAGAAAAAGGCGGAAAAAGTTGTGTGGTAAATAAAAAAGCACTACCTTTGCAACCGCAATTAAGCAAAGAGAATTATTGGTGCCATAGCTCAGTTGGTAGAGCAAAGGACTGAAAATCCTTGTGTCCCCGGT
>CAVKQP010000240.1:0-3074 GCA_963658165.1 Clostridium sp. CAG:302
CATTATAGGTGGGATTGCTGAAATAATTGCGCAGATACAATTCGTTATCGGAATTGCGGAAGTCATTCACCCAGCACGTTGTGTCGGGATAAACGTTTACGATATAAGTATTAAGGAAGTCCCATGGACCAGAGAGTGGCCGATTGATGGTTTCTCTCACAATACGACCCTCATCGTCTATATAGGCGGTATCTTTGGAAATCATCACCACCTCATTGGGGTCTACTGTCACATCAGTATTGAGATTGCGTTCTTGGGCATTGAGACGGTTGCGGCGAAGGGCTGCCGTCACATAGTCATACACCTCATAACGATAGTTCAGCTGACTAGCATCAATAGACTTTTCACCCGTCACAGGATTGGTCACATAAAGACTGTTAAAGGCGCGTTGTTCATCCTCATTCGGTTTCCTTGGCAGTGGTTTCTTCCAGTTCAAATGAGGCTTCACAGGATCTCCATTCTTGTCTTCTGTAATCTTGTAAGTTTCATCGCCAGCGTATGCAGGGTCAGCAAGACGTTCGCGGATGATAGAGTCCTTCACCCAGTTTACAAACTGTTTGTATTCAGAGTTAGTAATCTCTGTTTCATCCATCCAAAAACCATCTACCGAAATTTCTTTAACAGGAGTTTTCTTACCCCAAAGGGAATCTTGCTTATCGATACCCATCTTCAAGAATCCCCTCTTCACTAAGGTCATGCCGTATGGTGTAGGTTCTGAAAATCCTTTTCCACCGCCTACGCCGACCACTTCTCCGCCACGACTCTGTGTCGAAGACATCTTTCCGCCAAAGCATGATGTCAGCATCTGCGTCACAGCAAGAATCCACAAAGCTGATATGATTATATTTCTTTTCATCTGTTATTATAGAATTCGAACACTTCGATGTTTATTTCTTCCTTTCTTGACCAAGTTGATGTCGGTCTGATAACCCACATACAGTTCATGGCTACCGTTTCCCAAACTGATAGCTGACGTATACATCTCATAGCTGTAACCTATATTTACGCCATGAAAACTTCCACCGACAAGCGCAGTCACAGAGTTGGTCGGACTATAGGAAAAGCCACAATAAAGCATCTTTTTCTCATGCTTATAGACCAACCGTCCTGTCACATCCGCCCGATAAGCAACGCCATCTGTACGTACCAACACGGAGGGCTTTATTGTTAGAAACGGATTTCTCAACTTAATATTGTATCCACCAGTTAAATAATACGTCCTATCGATTTTAATTTCGTTGGTTTCGCCCAACTTTACCGTTGGAGCATTCAGATGTTGGGCAGACAACCCGACATACCAATAACGATGTGTATAGTAGATACCTGCAGCCAAATCTATACCACTTCCTTTCTGCTGAGATGTGCTCAACGCAGGATCGCCAGAGTCTTCCACGTCTATTTTCGTACCATCAAAATCCTCGCTTAAGAATCCTGCTTGCACACCTACGCTCAGCATTCCGCCGAACAACTTTCGCTTAAAAGCATATTGTAGGGAAAGACGCTGATGGATAAAAAGGCCTATCTTATCGTTCACAAGTTGAATGCCAACTCCATGATAATTCTTGAGAAAATAAAGCGGCATATCGGCTGCTACATAAGCAGTCTGCGGATTATTCTCAAACCCAGTAAAATCCATCGCATATGCACCCGTCACATTTAACTTTGCTTCCTTGCCCACAGCTCCAGCATTAAAATAAGGCTCCATATCAAAGTAGTGACTGAAAGACACATCATATTGTGCCCTTACCTCAGCAAGAGACAAAAAGAGCATAGTCAATATGAGCAACACGTTTCTTTTCACGTAAAAGATAACGCTAAACATGCTCCTTTATTATATAAGGTATAAAAGAAAAAGCGGTATGAAATGCTCACATGGAGATTTTTCATATCGCTTATATTCATAGTTTCAAGCCTTATTAGCTCAAGTTTGTTCAATCAATATTCGTCCTCGTTGAAGAGGAAATCTTCTTTTGTAGGGTAATCTGGCCAAAGGTCTTCAATGCTTTCATACACATCGCCTTCGTCTTCTATCTCCTGCAAATTCTCAAGCACTTCCAAAGGTGCACCAGAACGCATCGCATAGTCGATAAGTTCATCCTTTGTTGCAGGCCATGGCGCATCTTCAAGTTTAGAAGCCAATTCAAGTGTCCAATACATAGTCTTTAAAGTTTAATAGTTTTTCAATTGGTCTGCAAAGTTATAACTTTTTCTCAGACTGACAAGTTATGCCCATACTTTTTCACATCTTTTCTAAAACGGAAGCGAAGCAACGTCAGAAATTAACCTTGTAAGTTTGTTTATACAACTTCTTGTCAAAAAACAATACACCGCAATAATACAAATCAAAGCTCACCCCAACACGACTATCTTGCATCAAGGCATTCCAATACGACTTAGTCTCTGTATCTCGCTTGATGTGTTCTATAACGAGCACAGAACCTGTATGCATCTTTTTCATAACATCTTCTATTACTGTCGTATAATCGCCCACTAAAGAGACACGAGCCAGATCTATGCGTTTCATCTGTTGAAGTATGTCCTGTCCGTCCGAATGTTGAGTATTCACTTGACAGTTGGCACAACCGTTTTGCACGTACACTTCATATGCCACAGTATGTGGTGCATAATTAAAGAAATAACTAGGTTGGCAAAAATTTGAAAGGCGGAAATAGAAGCGGCACAACTTTTCTCTTCGCTTATCAACATCGGGATATTTACGACGTAAGTCTTCATAGGCATAATATGGATAATGCTCATTCACGACATACCGGATGAACCGATATGCCCACGGAGACTGTACGCTCATCCCTCTCGATAGATGCATACGCCTCAACCACACTATGACTCTTTTCAATATGTACAACTTTTCTCGAAATATCCTACATTCCTACACTAACAAGGAAAACGTCACATTAGATCTACAACAACACAACATTTTATTATAGTAGGTGCGTCGCCCTCGCCGTATCCCCTAAGCTTGTCGATATGCTCGGTTTGGTTCCCTTTAGACCCTAGGTCGACGCGAAGGCGCGTCGACTACTACACGCTTCGGCGAAGCTACATTGACTTGAGTC
>CAVKQP010000241.1:0-2982 GCA_963658165.1 Clostridium sp. CAG:302
GCTTTCACATCATTAATAAGTAGCGGATCGCTCTCCAAGAGAGATTGAAGCCGGTGCTCGCTATTTCTCAATGTGTCTTCCAAGAAAGGATAGCCATCGCTGGCTAGTACCACTTCGCATGAACTTTGCGGAAGTGAAACAACCTTCACAGCGTCCATAGGGATGGGAAAACCATCGATGACGGGGTAGGTGACGTTCTGGTATTTGCAGAAATCCCGAAGCAGAGGCATGATGAAGTCGCGCCCCTTGTCGTGAATCCGATAGTCTTCCATATTGTCGCCATCAAGCAGACCTAACCTAATGCGTGCGGAACGCATTTCAGCAATGGGTTGCTCATAGGGTTTCGTGTTCTCGTAGTGTGTGTGGGTGGTGCAGTCGAGTGCCTGACAATCACCCACAAGCCACAATTCATGGCGCATTGCACTATAGATTACGGCACTGCATGTCATCCGTTCTACAGGATGCAATTTCAGTCGTTCTATATCCACACCATAGTCTGCATAGCATTGACCGATGCGGCGGGTTGCCATATGGCAAAACACATTGACGTCTGCTTCACGTGGAAGGTCCTTGAGAATGAGGTCGGCAATGAGAGTCATACAAAAGCGTCCATTACGCATTGACGATTCATAGACCACATCAGTCTTGCTAGTGCTACCATCTATGACTGCCACAAAGTCATCGTTCACCACGATTCCGTCTTCGCATGCCTCTTGGCTCTTCTTGCCTACGATTTGTCGGTCTATGATTTCTATCATTGTTTGTGTTTCTTTGTTTCTGCTGCCCATAATCTTTCTTGGTCTGACGACGGGATCGTTCTGCATGATCATTGCTCGAAACCACATCGACACGTTTGCCATAGTGGGGTTTATAAGGCATGCCGCTATACAATTGGGAAACGAGATCAGTGCGCCCGATGCGTCGCAGCTCGCCCTCTATGTTGCGCCGTTCTTCTGGTTTATACCAAAAGAAGAACTGTCTTTGGGCAAGTTTCTCTTTAGGCGTCTTAGCACAAAACACGGGTTCAAGTGTGTAAGGGTCAAAACCTGAATACCAAGCTTCTGTGCTGACAGTCATCGGGGTTGGCGTGAAGTCTTGCACTTGCTCCAATTGAAAATTGAGCTTCTTGGTCTGTACAGCCAATTCTGCCATGTCTTCTTCGTGACACCCCGGATGACTACTCATAAAGTAAGGAATGATTTGTTCGCGCAAGTTCTCCTTCTCGTTAATTTGGTCAAAGATTCGCTTGAACTCCTCAAACTGAGTGAACGAGGGTTTGCGCATCAGATAGAGCACCCTGTCGCTGGTATGTTCTGGGGCAACCTTGAGGCGTCCGCTCACGTGGTTGCATATTAACTCGCGCGTGTATTGGCGCGCTGAGGCATTGGCTTTCTCGTCTTTGCTATTGTAGAGAAGCAAGTCGTAACGAACACCACTACCAATAAAGCTCTTTTTGATGCCTGGCAATGCGTCGACAGCATGGTAGACATCAAGCAGCGAACTGACATCGGTGTTGAGGTTAGGACAAATCTTGGGATGGATACACGAGGGGCGGGCACACTTCTCACAGGCCTTAAGATTGCGTCCGTGCATGCCATACATATTGGCAGAAGGACCGCCAAGGTCGCTCAAATAGCCCTTAAAGTCGGGCATCTCTATGATCTTTTTCACTTCCTTGATGATGCTCTCCTTGCTACGGCACACGATAAACTTACCTTGATGGGCACTAATGGTGCAGAAAGCGCATCCGCCGAAACATCCACGGTGAATGTTGACAGAGAATTTGATCATCTCATAAGCCGGTATACGCTTGTTCTATATTTGGGGTGTGGCAACCGGGTATAGGGATATTCATAGGAGGCATCCAGTTCTGCGGTGGTCATAGGAGGGTAGGGGGGATTGACCACGGCATATTTCCCATCGACCTCTTGCAGCAACCGATGGGCGTGTATGCGGTTAGACTCCTCCTCTATATGGCGGAAATTCTCGGCTTGCGCCTTCTTGTTCTGACAACATTCCTTATGAGAGTGCAACACAATATCGTCGGCGGTAATGCCCCCTGGTATGTCTTCCTTCGATGAAAGATATACAGTCTGAGGAATGTCGCGGATGTCCTTGACATTAAATCCCTCGTCAAGTTTCTCACACAAGCGCACAATAGGTTTTTCGCCCATGCCATAGATAATCATATCGCCGCCAGAGTCGCAAAGGATGCAACGCATGAGCTTGTCTTGCCAATAGTCGTAATGGGTAAGACGGCGCATGGAAGCCTCTATGCCACCGAGAATTACGGGCACATCAGGAAACAATTCCTTTAAGATCTTCGTATAGACAATAGTGGGATAATCTGGGCGCAAGTCATGTCTACCATCGGGACTATAGGCATCCTCTGAGCGCAGACGACGGTTGGCAGTATATTTGTTGACCATCGAATCCATACACCCTGGTGCGATGCCAAAGAAGAGTCGCGGACGACCCAACTTCTTGAAATCGCGATAGTCTCCATGCCAATCGGGTTGGGGCACTATGGCCACTGTATAGCCTGCAGCTTCAAGCGTGCGCCCGATAACGGCTGCACCGAAGGCGGGATGGTCTATATAGGCATCGGCAGAGAATAGGATAACATCTACGCTATCCCATCCTCTGAGTTCCATTTCCTTTTTTGTGGTGGGGAGAAAGTCTGTGAGTCTGTATTCTTTCATCTACTGTTTGTCGCGCTGTAATGGTTTAGTCGCTAGGAGCGTCGTCTTCGGCAGATTCGTTCATACCCATTTGTTTGTCGTTCCATTCAATGTAGAGCAATACAAGGTTGTGAAGTCCGAAGGCTTTCATATTGTTGCAATATATCACATCAAGACAGAGGTCGAGCAATGCTTTGTCTTTCCCAGCTTCTGATTCGAGCAGACTGCGCACATTGAATTTCAACTTGTCGAGCACATTTTCATCGATGATGCCGTTGCTATCGATGAGGTTCTTCAGAAG
>CAVKQP010000242.1:0-2958 GCA_963658165.1 Clostridium sp. CAG:302
TGCGCTACGGCAGCGGCAGGAGCAGCTTCAGTGGCTGGTTTGGCCTTCTTCACCGGGAAGTTCACTTTCACGATAGCGCCCGTAGGACACTCGTCGACACACTTCGTACACATGCGGCACTTGTTGAAGTCGATGTAGCTGAGGTTGTTCTCGATGGTGATAGCCTCAAACTTGCAGGCTTTTTCACACTTTCCGCAACCGATGCAAGCCACCGAGCAGCTCTTCTTAGCCACGGCGCCCTTGTCCTTGTTCACGCACTGCACATACACGCGGCGTCCCTTCGGGCCCTTCTTGCGAAGTTCGATGATGTGGCGAGGACATGCCTTGGTGCAGGCACCACAAGCAATACACTTCTCCTCGTCTACCTCGGGCAGACCAGTTTCTTCGTTCATGTGGATGGCGTCAAACTGACAAGCAGCCACACAGTCGCCACAACCAAGACATCCAAAACCGCAACCTGTCTCGCCAGAACCCGTTGAGTTCATGGCAGCACACGTGTGCAAACCGTCATACTGGGCAATGCGCGGGCGGTGCTCACACGTGCCGTTACATCTCACTACAGCCACCATCGGGTCGGTGTTAGCCACAGCCATGCCGAGCAAATCGGCCACCTGCGACATCACATCCTGTCCGCCTACAGGGCAGAACAGCCCGTCCAATGAGCCTGCATCTGCACCCTTAACGAGAGCAGAAGCCATACCAGAGCAGCCGGGGAAACCGCAACCACCACAGTTGGCCTGTGGAAGCAGGGCGGAAACCTGTCCGATGCGCGGGTCTTCCTTGACAGCAAACTTCTTGGAGCAAGCGTAGAGTATCACTGCGGCTACAAGCGCAATGACTCCAAGCACGATTACTGCAGACAAAATTGAATTCATAATCTTTTTGTATTTGTTTAGTGATTAATTTTTTCTACTCGGAAAGAGAACTTGCGCCTCAGTTTTTCGCGCAAGAAATAGATGATAATATAATAAGGTATAAGTATGCCAATGCCCGCAAGGGCGGCTATGGTTTCGTCCGACTGTAGACTTGCCACCACAAAGATGGTGATCAACATCAACACCAGTGGCACTCCGAAGCCCAACCAAACGGCTTGATAACCTGTGGAAAGGCTCGCCAACACCTTCACCTCCTCGCCTATCGACATGGAGGAGACTGCCTCTGCGTCACAAACATCCACATATTTGGTCTTCTGCTCCGAGGCAGAACAGTGTTTCGCCACCTTACACGAAGCACACGCCGACATCTGCTGTATCCTCACTTTCAGCCAGATACCGTCTATCGATTCAATAATGCCACGATGTTCTATGTTGTTGTTCATGATTTTAGAGAATTGCCAAGTACAGTTAGCAAATGCAAAGATAATGCAAATATTCTAACGATACAAGCATATAAAGGACTAAATTTTTACGTCATTAACAAATCTTATCCGTAAACGTTTACACCCCCTCAAAAAGAAAAAACGGCAAAAATTAGGAAGTGTCAATTATTTGCCGTAATTTTGTAATCACAAATTGTTTCACATAATCATACAAAGATGGAAGTGACCGAACAGACCACACTCAAAATCGAACGTGCCATCAAGAAGATTGCGCAGAAGTTTCCACCCACCGATGAGCCCACGCTCATGACCGACATCCACCTGTTGGTGTCGCAGGAAAGCGGTGAGTTGCTGGCGTTCGATGATGATGAAAACGAAATCACAAGATGCGTCGTGGACGAGTGGATAGACAATAAAGACGACAACTTCTACCCACAGATCGTGCCCATATTGCGCTCTGTGCTCGAGAGTCAGCGCACGACCATCGATCTCATCGGCTTGCTCAAGCCCTTCAGCTTTGTGCTTGAGAACGACGACAAGGAGACTATAGCAGAACTTTATGTGGCAGACGACGACACCGTGATTATCGGTGGCGACCTCATGGAGGGATTGGACAAAGATTTGGATAGCTTCCTCAACGATCTACTCAAAGAGGAATAACATTTCTATCCTTACGTTTCGCCATTTATAGGAGGCAGAGTAACGCCTACGAACAGGCACACTTACGGTTCAAAAACAATAGTACAAAAATTCCGTGTCCGTAAAAAAGGAAGGTTTGTGTTTATAAGTTCTTAATCAAGAACTCAATGAATTCATCTTTGACATTGGAGATTTCCCCTTTGTCGGAAATCGTGAGCAAGGTCACATTAAGCCCATCCTCACTCACCATAACATTTAGCGTCAAGATTCTCGCGCCACCGCTTTTTCCCTTTCCTTTGTCTGCGATGGCCATTCTGACTTTCCTCACTCCTCCGCCCAAGTCGTCACCGACAAGAGGATTCTCTTTTATTTCCTGCCGCCAAGTATCAATGTCACTTCTCAAAGAATGATATTTCTTTGCCAAGCGCTTAAATTGCCTTTTAAATTCAGGGCCGAGTTCAATCTTCACCTCCATAACTATTCCTCCTCGTCAAGTTCTTTCAAGAAATCATCAATACTTTGGAGTCTCCTCCCCTCCAACTTGGCAAGTCTCACTTCTTGCAAAGCTCTTGTCAAGCTCTCCTTTACATAAGCCTCTTGCTTCTGAGTCTTTGTCAAAATTGGTTCCTTCATGACCGAAGTAGAAACCACACCTCGAAGCATATTGATGGCCTTGCGAATATTCTGCAAAGACTGATTGTTGTCAACCGTAACTAATATCTGTTCCATAAATCCTTCTTCTTCTAAACGTTTAAAATGAATTCTATATTGCAAAAATACGCTTTTCCCTCACACTGCCAAACCTATTGCCTTATTTTATTAGAAATTGCGACCTCTCTAGCCGAACAGACGATCATCCGCTTAGAGTGCTATCTGTGCTATCTGTGGGAGATTCTTCTACACACTCGCAGGACAATCCAAGATCTGAGTATGCATCAAGTCCAAAAACATCAGTCTTGTATAAATCGGAGTATCACTTTCGGGAAAATGCTGTCCTTCAC
>CAVKQP010000243.1:0-2946 GCA_963658165.1 Clostridium sp. CAG:302
GTGTTCACTGTGATTAGTGTTGTGGAACAGAACAATGGTGGTACCACTCAGTTGAAAGCCTACGACGGCCTTTATCAGACCAACCCGAAGCTCTCGTTCTTGATGACGTTGGCACTGTTCTCGCTCGGTGGTATTCCTCCGTTCGCAGGCATGTTCAGCAAGTTCTTTGTCTTCATGGCGGCTGCAAGCGCAGGCAGTGCTTTGGCTTATGCTGTGGTGTTCATCGCCTTGGTCAACACGGTGATCAGTCTTTATTACTATCTGCTCATCGTGAAAGCCATGTATATCAACAAGAGTGAGAATCCGCTTCCTACGTTCAAGAGTGATTGCAACACACGCTTGGCACTCGCCATCTGCACGGCAGGTGTCATCGCCTTCGGTGTTTGCAGCTTCTTCTACGATTGGTTGTATGCAGCTGCATAATAGACATATTACTCATAAAAATCAAGGGTGCTTCCATTTGGAGGCGCCCTTTTTTCGTTACTATGGTTTATTTTCTTTACCTTTGCACACATAAAACTAAAACCATCATAACCGTGAAGAAACTCTTTTTATCTATTTCAGTGATGTTGCTTGCCTGTTCGGCGCAAGCGATTGTGCCTGTCATCAAGCGTGACGCTAAGATTGAGTCGCAGGTGGAAGCTACGCTACGCCGACTCACCTTACGTGAAAAGGTGGGGCAGATGGTGGAACTCACCATCGACCCGATTGGCTCGAAAGACAAGAATGGCAAGTTTCAGGTCGACGTAGTCAAAGCAGACTCTTTGTTTAGTCGCTATAAGATAGGTTCTATCCTCAATGCTCCCAACACGAAAGCACCTACGGCACAAGAATGGGAACTCCATCTTGCACGTATTCAAAAGGTGTCGATGAAGCGCTTGGGCATTCCGTGCATCTATGGACTGGACCAAAATCATGGTTCTACCTATATTCAAGGTGGAACCCTCTTCCCGCAAAACATCAACGTGGCAGCCACCTTTAACCGCGATATTGCCCGTCGTTGCGCCGAAGCCACCGCTTATGAAACCAGGGCGGCGAGCGTTCCATGGACCTATAGTCCCACGGTCGACCTCGGTCGCGACCCTCGTTGGCCTCGCTTGTGGGAAGACTTCGGAGAAGACTGCTATCTCAATGCTGAGATGGGCCGCATCATGGTACTTGGTTTTCAAGGTGATGATCCCAACCACGTGGATCAGTATCACATTGCAGCCTGCATGAAACACTACATGGGCTATGGTGTTCCTTGGACAGGCAAGGATCGTACGCCAGCTTACATCTCACCGAGCGACTTGCGCGAGAAACATTTTGCTCCGTTCCTTGCCGGTCTTCAGGCTGGTGTTCACTCCGTCATGGTCAATTCTGCATCCGTCAATGGTATGCCTGTTCATGCCAATGCGCAGTTGCTCACGCAATGGCTCAAAGAGGAAACCGGTTGGGATGGCATGCTCATTACCGATTGGGCAGATGTGAACAACCTCTATACCCGCGAGATGGTGGCGAAAGACAAGAAAGATGCACTCCGCATCGCAGTCAATGCTGGCATCGATATGGTTATGGAACCCTACAAGGCTGATGCCGTAGATTATTTGGAACAACTCGCTGAGGAAGGCAAGATTTCCATGGAACGCATTGATGATGCTGTGCGTCGCATCCTTCGCATGAAATATCGTCTTGGCTTGTTTGATCATCCCACCCAGAAAGTGAAGGACTATCCTAAGTTCGGCGGTCAGGAATTTGCTGCCCTCGCTGTTGAAGGCGCTACGGAGAGTATGGTTCTGCTCAAAAACGACCACAACATTCTGCCTTTGCAGCGTGGAAAGAAGATCTTGCTCACGGGTCCCAATGCCAACCAGATGCGCTGCCTTCACGGCGGTTGGAGCTATACGTGGCAAGGCAACAATGCAGAACAGATGGCAGAACAATATAATACCATCTATGAGGCTTTTTGTGCTACCTATGGCAAGGATAATGTCATCCTCAACCAAGGGGTAACCTACAAAGCAAAGGGAAAGTATGACGAGGAGAATAAACCTCAGATAGCTGACGCTGTCAAGGCGGCAGCCGATGTGGATGTCATTGTGGCTTGCATCGGTGAGAATTCCTACACCGAAACACCAGGCAACCTGACCGACCTTCGCCTTTCTGAGAACCAGCGCAACCTTGTGAAGCAACTTGCCAAGACGGACAAGCCTATCGTGTTGATTCTCAATGAAGGTCGTCCCCGTATCATTGCCGACATCGAACCGCTTGCTCAGGCTGTGGTAAACATCATGATTCCAGGCAACTATGGCGCCGATGCCTTGGTCAACTTGCTCTCGGGCAAATCTAATTTCAGCGGTAAGTTGCCCTACACCTATCCGCGTGAAATCAACTCATTGGCTAACTACGATTTCAAGAAGAGCGAGGCAGTGAAGACCATGTCGGGTGCCTACGACTACAATGCGCGCATCACTCAGCAGTGGCCCTTCGGCTACGGATTAAGCTACACCACCTTTAAATACAGCAACCTCCGTGTAGACAAGTCAAACTTTGTGCATGGCGATGTTATCAACGTTTGTGTTGACGTGACCAATACGGGCTTATGTGCAGGCAAAGAAAGTGTGTTGCTCTATTCGAGCGACCTCATCGCCTCGATGACACCCGATGGTCGCCGTCTGCGTGGCTTTGATAAGGTGGAGCTGCAGCCCGGCGAGACCAAGACTGTGACCATTCCGCTGCAAGCCGACGACCTTGCCTTTGTTGACTATGCAGGCAAGTGGGTGCTTGAAGAGGGCGACTTCCAACTGACCATCGGGCAACTTACAACGAACATCAATTGCACTTCCACTTATCATTGGCAAACACCAAATAAGTAAGGTAACAATTAAAGCGTTGCAGAGTACGTTTTTACTCACTAGGGTGCGTTGGCACTTTCACTAGGGTGCGTTGGCCATCGCACTATAGTGC
>CAVKQP010000244.1:0-2940 GCA_963658165.1 Clostridium sp. CAG:302
GTGAGTGGCACGTTAGGACAACAGATATGGATTGTACCCCATAGTGAGACATTGCAAAGTTTGGAATTGACTACTTTAGATATAGAAAAGGCCTTGGTTGACAACAATATACGAATTGAAGCTTTGTCTATAGTAGATGGACTCTATCGTTATAATATACATTTCGATTCTCAACTGCTGACGGTAGCTGATATGGCAGACATTCCAGTCTACCACAACGGGCGAATGCTTAGGTTGTCAGATTTGTGTGATGTGAGGTTGCAGTCGGGGGTGCACAATGGGTTCGTGCGTCATGATGGGAAACCTGCGGTAACGATGGCTGTCGTCAAGCAGAGCGAAGCACGTATGTCTGATTTGAGAGCGCAGGTGGATTCTACGCTTGCCGACTTGCATCACACCTATCCGTCTCTTGACTTTTCCGTTACGCGTGACCAAACGGCGTTACTGTCCTATTCGTTGACCAATCTTGAAAGCAATCTCTTTGTAGGGTGTTTGTTCACCTGCTTGGTTTTGCTGTTCTTCTTGCGCAGTTGGCGGCTCTCGCTTATTGTTTCTCTGACCATTCCTTTGTCGTTGTTGCTCACCTTGTTTGCCTTCCGACTTTTAGGCATTACGCTGAATGTGATTTCTATCTCGGGGCTTATACTTGGTGTCGGTATGATTGTCGACAACGCCATTATCGTAATAGACAATATCATGCAGAAATGGAAGCGTGGTCTTCGGTTGGCTGATGCAGTGTGCTTGGCTACTGAGGAGGTGTTTACGCCCATGTTGAGCTCTGTGTTGACCACTTGCTCAGTCTTTGTACCATTGATGTTCCTGAGTGGATTGGCAGGAGTATTATTCTACGATATGTCTGTGGGTATCAGTGTCTCATTGTTGGTGTCGTTATTGGTGGCAATGACGGTAGTACCCGTGTCGTTCTATTTAATCTATAAAAATAAAAACACTTATTGTTGGAATGGTAAGAATGGAGCAGATGTTCGTATGCATGATTGGTATGAACGAACCTCATGTTGGGTGTTGCGGCATCAACGGTTGTCATTAGGTTTCTTTGTGTTTTCTCTGCTCGGTTTTGTGGTACTCTATCAGCTGATAGACAAACAACGTATGCCTCGTCTTTCGCATGATGACATGCAAATGATGGTGAGCTGGAATGAAGGAATATCTGAAGAAGAAAGCGATAGACGCATCAATTTGATGTTGGCGCAAGTGGGGAAAGATGTGGAAACGACAACGTCGTTGACGGGGGCGCAAGGTTTCGTGCTCTCTCATAGTCACCAATTGACAGGAGGTGAAGCCATGGGATATGTGAAATGCCGCCAATCAGATATGTTGGATTCTGTTCAAAGGCGTTTACGGGAATATTGCCGAACAACCTATCCTTTGGCGACAATTAGTTTTGAAACTGTGGGCAATCCGTTCGACTTGATTCTCAATACCAACGAGTACGATTTGGTATTGAAGGTGAAAGGGCGCAATGAACAACGACCTACGATTAAGCAAGTGGAGCAAGTGCAGGCATACTTACACAATAACTTCCCCCAACTCTATGTCCCCCAAGTGCAGCTTGATAACAATTTGCAGTGTAGGGCAGATGTCAACCAAATGGCATACTATGGCGTTTCTTATTCCTCGTTGTTATCTCGCCTACGTCAACTTACTGGCACAAATAAACTGATGGAATTAAGCAACGGTGAGCAGTCTGTGCCTGTTGTGGTAGGGACGATGCGTGCTGATTGGACAAGTGTCATGCAGTCTACAGTGCGCAATGCTCAAGGGGTAGATGTTCCGCTTTCTTATCTTCTTTCCGATTCTGTAGTAAAGGATTACAAGTCGCTTTATGCTTCGGAAATGAGTGAATACTATCCTATCAATTTGAATTTGTCGGGCGAGATGGTTCGCCGTGTAATGCAGTGTGCCGACAGTTTGCAAAAGGCTGATACTAGTTTGAATATGGAATATAGCGGAGGTTATTTTTCAAGTCGCGAACTTGTATCGGAATTGATGATGGTCTTTGCCGTGTCATTGATATTATTGTTTCTCATTCTTGCCGCTCAGTTTGAGAGTTTGGTACAGCCCTTGATCATTTTGTCAGAGATGGCTATCAATGGTTTTGTGGTGCTGATGGTGCTATACCTGTTGGATGAATCGCTCAATTTGATGTCGATGATAGGACTTGTGGTTATGGGCGGTATTGTTATTAATGATTCTATCCTCAAGATAGACACCATAAACCGAAAGCGTCGTACAGGTATGGGGCTATTGCGCGCTGTGGTGGAAGCGGGTTCTGAGCGATTGCGTCCCATCGTGATGACCTCCGCCACGACCATCTTTGCCATGCTTCCTTTCCTTACCCGTGGTAGCATGGGAGCCGATTTGCAGTATCCGTTGTCGTTGACGATTATCGTCGGTATGGTAGTTGGCACGCTTGTGTCGCTTTTCTTTATACCATTATTATATTATATCACCTATAAGCGCAAGGCAAGATGAAAAGACCATCTGATTTTGTGGTATGTCTTTTAATGGCAATTGTTGTCATTGTGGGCTTGGCATTGTTGCCGACAATCGATGTGGACATCAATCCACCACCACGTCAAGGTAAAACATTGACCGTGGATGTTAAATGGAAGGGCGCTTCTGCAAAGGTGATGGAAAACAGTGTCACGTCGGTTCTTGAGGGGGTGCTGTCGAGTGTGAAAGGTGTGGAAAGCGTCAGCTCAGAGTCGTTTTATGGCAAGGGACGAATCAAGATACAATTGAAAGAACATACGGACGTTTCAGCTACTCGTTTTGAAATGTCCTCCCTTCTCCGTCAAGTATATTCCCGTTTACCAGAAGGTGTGGATTATCCCGTACTTTCTGGTGGCGAGGTGGTTAATGATGCGGACGACAATGGTGAACGGAAACTCTTGTTGACCTATAACGTGAATGCAGATA
>CAVKQP010000245.1:0-2924 GCA_963658165.1 Clostridium sp. CAG:302
GCATTGACGCTATCATCCGATTCGATATTGAGCATATTCTGGATAGCGCGACCTTTAGAGTTCTTTGCTCCTTCAGGAATTTCGTAACACTTGAGCCAATAGCAACGTCCCTTCTTGGTGAAGAAGAGCATGGTGTTGTGCATAGTGGCAGGATAGATATACTCCGTGAAATCTTGGTCACGTGTGTGGGCGCCCTTAGAGCCAACGCCACCACGCGCCTGCTCACGGAATTCACTCAATGGTGTGCGCTTGATATAGCCGAGATGGCTTACCGTAATTACCACAGGGTCATTGGGATAGAAGTCTTCTGGATTGAACTCTTCGCTCGAATACTTTATCTCAGTGCGGCGGGCATCACCATATTTCTCCTTTACTTCATTCAGCTCATCCTTCATTACTTTCTTGCACAGTTCAGGATCAGCAAGTATTTGTTCCAAATATGCAATGGTCTTTTCCAACTCCTCGTATTCAGCATGCAACTGATCCATACGCAGACCAGTCAATTGTGACAAGCGCATATCTACGATTGCCTTGCTCTGAATCTCATCAAGTTCGAAGCGTTGTTCCAAATTGCGTTGTGCATCGGCAGGGGTCTTTGATGCGCGAATGATATGCACCACCTCATCGATGTTATCACAAGCAATAATCAAACCCTCAAGAATGTGGGCACGTTCTTGGGCTTTCTTCAATTCATATTTAGTGCGGCGAATGGTCACATCATGACGATGCTCCACGAAATACTTCACGCAGTCTTTCAAACTCAATAGACGTGGACGGCCCTTAACAAGCGCAATGCAGTTTACAGAGAACGAACTTTGTAAAGCTGTCATCTTGAACAACTTATTGAGAATAACGTTTGCATTGGCATCGCGCTTCACGTCGACCACAATGCGCATACCTTGACGACCGGTCTCATCGTTGACATTTGAGATGCCGTCGAGCTTGCCTTCCTTCACGAGTTCGGCTATATACTCAATGAGCTGAGCCTTGTTAACGCCATAAGGTATCTCGGTGACCACAATCTTGTCGTGGGTTTCGCCGGTTTCTATTTCTGCCTTGGCACGAAGTACGATGCGTCCCTTACCTGTTTCATAGGCATCTTTCACACCTTGTATACCATAAATATATGCGCCTGTGGGGAAATCGGGAGCCTTGATATACTGCATCAGGCCATCGGTATCAATGTCTGGATTGTCTATATAGGCACAACAACCATCAATCACCTCACCCAAGTTGTGGGTTGGAATATTAGTTGCCATACCCACAGCAATACCATTGCCACCATTGACTAGCAGATTGGGCACCTTGGTTGGCATCACCGACGGCTCTACGAGCGAGTCGTCAAAGTTGTTTACCATATCTACAGTGTCCTTATCAAGGTCGTCCATGATATGCTCACCCATCTTGCTTAGTCGACATTCGGTGTAACGCATGGCAGCAGGAGAGTCACCATCGACAGAACCGAAGTTTCCTTGTCCATCTACAAGCGTATAGCGCATGTTCCAATTCTGACCCATACGCACCAGCGCACCATAGACTGAACTATCGCCGTGAGGATGATACTTACCGAGTACTTCACCTACCACACGTGCACATTTCTTGTATGGGTTGGTACTGGTATTGCCTATACCGAGCATACCATAGAGGATACGACGGTGTACAGGCTTGAATCCATCACGCACATCAGGGAGAGCACGCGCCACAATCACCGACATAGAATAGTCAATGTATGACGATTTCATCTCTTCCTCGATGTTAATCTTCATGATCCTGTCTTGATCAATTGTCTGATTTTCGTCCATTAATTATCTTTGTTTTATCATTAAAAATCGTGCTAAAGGCCATTTATTTTCGCTCTAAGCGATTTTGCCATTCTATTTCAAGGTGCTAAATTACCGATTTTTCCCCACATAAAACGTCTTAGAGAGGAAAAGATTGCGTTTTTTATATGTTTTTCAGAAATGAATAGCTCATCTACGTGGGGTAACCAACGCACGCATGGCATTGAATACGGCAATTATGGTCACTCCTACATCTGCCATCACAGCCATCCACATATTGCCTATGCCCACAACGGCAAGGCCCAGTACTGCTACTTTCACCCCGATGGCAAAGCATACATTCTCTTTGGCTATGCGACGTGTGCGACGTGCGATACGTATAGCAAATGATATCTTCGAGGGCTTGTCGTCCATCAGCACTACATCGGCAGCCTCAATGGCAGCATCACTACCTAAGGCTCCCATCGCAATACCAATGTCTGCGCGTTTGAGTACTGGTGCGTCATTGATGCCGTCACCCACAAAAGCGAGTGTCTTGCCCCTTGTCTTCTCAGCAAGCAAACGTTCTATATGTGCCACCTTGTCTGTTGGCAACAGTTCTGCATAATAGCTTTCTAGTCCTAAACGTTGAGCCACATTGGCAGCCACTTCCTCTCGGTCGCCTGTAAGCATCACTGTATGTCTCACTCCCAAGCGCTTCAGTTGTGTAAGGGCTTCATGACTATCTTCTTTAATCTTGTCGTTGATAATAATATGTCCGACATATACGCCATCTACCGACACATGAATGATGGTGCCTACCTTGCGACATTCATGCCATTGCACACCAATGGTTTTCATCATTTTCCAGTTACCCACACAAACGGTTTGGCCGTTTACTACAGCGCGTACACCCGCTCCTGCGATTTCCTCCACATCCGTGATGCTACAACCATCGGCATCTTCCTCAGGAAAGGCTTCACGCAAAGCTATTCCTATGGGATGAGTGGTAAAGTGTTCCACATGGGCTGCCAAATGAAGCAACTGTCGTTCGTCGAAATGATCTGGATGAATAGCTTCTACCTCAAAGCGCCCATGCGTAAGCGTTCCGGTCTTGTCGAATACCACCGTTTCGATATTCGCTAAGGCATCTATATAGTTGCT
>CAVKQP010000246.1:0-2890 GCA_963658165.1 Clostridium sp. CAG:302
ACTACACATCTACACCATTCCTCGACATTGCCGGTATCGTGCGTGCTAGCTTGGCTACCACCGACCACCTCAAGGCAGAAAAGACAGGCACATGGAACGTGGGCTTGGATGCTTCTTTGCTCAACAACCGCTTGATGCTCGGGGCAGAATACTATCGCAGCAAGACTACCGACGTGATTTTCGCTGGTAACAATACCGCCTTGCTCGGCACCAGCACTTACTATCGCAATGGGGGCAAGATTGCTTCCAATGGTGTGGAACTGAAGGTGTCGGGCATTCCCGTAGCCTTGAAGGACTTCACTTGGACACTGGGCGGAACCCTCAGCACTGTGCACAACCGTGTGCGCAACATGAAGAACTTGGGCGACGTGACCTATTCGCTCTCTGACGATGCTACGCTCATCTCCCGTGTTGGTGAGAATCCTTATTCTTTCTATGGCTATCAGACCAATGGCGTTTATGCTACCACTGCTGAAGCCAACAGTGCTTATACCGATGCCGATGGCAACAAGTGTGCACTGGTGAACGACAAGGGCGTGGCTTATCAGGCTGGTGACGTGCGCTACGTAGACCAGAACGGTGACGGCAAGATTGATGCCAACGACCGCGTGGTGCTTGGCGCTGCTACTCCTAAGGCGTTTGGTTCGTTCTATACACGCTTCGAATACAAGAACTTCGCACTCGACCTCGACTTCGGCTATCAGTGGGGTGGCAAGGCATACAACGCTATGCGCCGCATCACAGAGTCGGGCAAGGACTTCTCTAACCAGGCGATCTCTATGACCCGACGTTGGAGCATGGAGGGACAGATCACCGACATGCCTCGTGCAGAGTGGGGTGACCCACGTGGCAACAATGCCTTCTCTGACCGTTGGATCGAGAAGACCGACTTCATCAAGTTGCGCAACGTCACCTTCAGCTATACACACACCAAGCCCATCTGGAACTTCATCCAAGGCGCTACCATCTATGTGACAGGCGAGAACCTGCTCACCTTCACCAACTACCTCGGTCTTGACCCTGAGTTTGCCTACAACTACAACGCGATGATGCAGGGCGTAGACTATGGCAAGGTGAATGCACCGCGTTCAGTGAAAGTGGGTGTAAACTTGAAGTTCTAACATAAACATAAATAGAAAAGAATATGAAACTCAATATTTTCAATAGATGCAAATGGGGAATGGGAGTAGCCGCTGTGGCTCTCTCCCTCTCTCTGACATCCTGCTCCGACTTCTTCAGTCCGGAGACCGATGACCAGATTGCCGACAAAGACTATATCTCGGAGAACACTGAGATGTATACGGGCTTCATCGGTATCATCACCAAGATGCAGGCTGTGGGCGACCGGGAAATTTTGCTCACCGACACACGTGCCGAGTTGTTGGAGCCTACTGCCAATGCCAGCACAGACCTGATCAATGTCTATGACTATGCCGACAACCTGAAGGACAATTCATATGCTACACCAGCTCCCTATTATGAAGTGATCTTGGCTTGCAATGACTATCTGGCAAAGGTGAAGGAATATCGCAAGCAACCTCAAGTGGACGACGAGGTGTGCCAGAACCTGATTTCTTCTACCATCCGCATCAAGGCATGGACCTACAAGACCATTGGTGAAATCTATGGTGAGGCTGCTTGGTGCGACGAGCCTGTGGGTAGCGTGTCTGAATACTTGGCTAAGGCACGTGCCAATGTGCTCCCCATGAAGGATCTCGTAGACAAGTGTCTCAACCTGATGGATACTGGTTTCGATGGTGTGGCTTCCGATCGCACCGTGGACTGGATTGCATGGCTCGACCCAGACAATGTGACCAACATTGCCAAGTCGGATTTCCGTAAGTGGAACTACTTGATTCCTCCCTATGAGGCTATCTATTCTGAGCTTTGCTTGTGGAAGGGTGCCTATCTCGACAATGCCAATGGCGTAGGCGGCGAGGCTGCTCGCACTTATTACCAGAAGGCTGCCGACTTGATCTTCGCTGCACTCAACACGGCTGCCAACAACAAGGGCTACAGCTACAGCAAAACACAGAAATATTGGTTCCCCAACAATGGTACTCCAGGTAAGTATGCTACCTATTTCCGTGCGAAGGATCCAGCTCCTGTGGAGAATGTGTGTTGTCTGCTCTATGACTATATGGAAGGTCAGACCAATGGTTTGATCAAGCACTTCAATACCGATGTGACCGACGGCTATCTGTTGAAACCATCTGAGGAGGGTATGGATCACTTCACCGACACGGAGTTCAACCCTGGCGGTTCAGATTCAGACACTCGTTATAAAACCATGTTTGGCAAGACGGGTTCTACACGCTACATTGCCAAGTTCCGTGTCGATGGTGGTTCGAGCGATGCGCGTCCTAATCCGTGGGAGCAAGACTGCTACATCTATATCTATCGTGCCATGCAGTATCACCTGATGCTCAGTGAGGCACTCAACCAGTTGAACCGTTTCCGTGCTTTGAATGCGGTGCTCAACACAGGTACGACGGGCGACGTGCAGAACGAGATTGTTGATGGCGCTAATCCTGATGAGTGGGAGGGCTTCAACCGCAACTGGACACAAAACACAGAGTGGGGAACCATCGCCAACAGTGATCTGGGTGTGCGTGGATGCTTCACCGGACTTACTGCCCGCACCATCCAAAATACGAAGACGACAGAAGCTAAGCGTGCCAACGACATCCAGTTGCTCCGTGAGTGCGAACTCGAACTCTCTTGCGAGGGCAAGACCTATCCTTGGATGAACCGTGTGGCAGTGCGCTACAACGACCTAGGCATCGTGGCAGACGAAGTGTGCCCCAAGTATGAGGCTTCAGGCAAGTCGGCTACTGTCCGTGCCAAGATTATGAATGGTGGTAACTGGGTGAAATACCCACTCTAATCA
>CAVKQP010000247.1:0-2872 GCA_963658165.1 Clostridium sp. CAG:302
TAGCTTCAGCATTTCTATCTTCCCTGGGGATGCGGCGAAGGCGCCGCACCTACTACATCTAGACAAAACGATAGACACTTGACAAAGAAAACGAAAGTTTTCAATCATTTCTCATTCATTTGTTTTATCTTTGCAGAAAATAGACTAAGGTAGGTTTTCCGAAAGATCTCTTTCTTTACTACCATTTGTACTATTTATAGATCAAACCGAATTCAATTGCATGAACAATCAAGAAATCTTCACGAAATGGGCCTGCTGTTGGGGTAATGCCACCTCTATCACAGACAGAAAAGAAGCTACATATGCCAAGAACCTCACCTTGCGCTATCCCATTTGGATACCATTTTCAGGAAGCAAACTAAGATTTAGGTTTTCCAATCTGACAGGAACAGAACCTGTAAAAATAACGAAAGCATTTGTAGCGACCACCCGAAAAGGAAGAAAAGTTTCCACCCCCATCCTCTTCAACGGAAAGCAAGAAGGTGTCATCACCCCCGGAGAAGAAAGCACGAGCGATGATACGCCCTTTGAGACCATAGCTGGCGACACGATAATGGTGAGTATGTATTTTGAAGACTTCACACAGATGAACGCAGGAACACTCATCACAGGACCATTATCGAAAGGATTATATAGTTATGGAGATTATGCAGAAGCAGACGTGTTACCACCCGATTTGACTCGTCACACACAGTGGTTCTACTTTCTGAATACCATTGACATTTTTACAGAAGCACACAACCATGCCGTTATTTGTTACGGAGATTCGATTACGGCACAAAGTTGGCCCGATTGGCTCGCCTTACAGGCGTGGGATGCAGGATTGCGCAATGTCGCCATTATCCGCAGAGCAGTAAGCGGCACACGAATTTTGCGACAATACGACTGCATCACATACCAAGCTTATGGACTAAAAGGGAGTACGCGATTTCCGATAGAAATGAACGTGAGCGGAGCCTCGAGCGTCATCATACAACACGGCATCAACGACATCATACATCCCGTGGGAGTGGAAACAAATCCCTTCCGTCCATGGAGTGACATGCCTACACTCAATGATCTGGAACAAGGTGTGGCCGAAATATATGTGAGATATGCGAAGAAATTGGGATTGAAAGTTTGGAGTGGCACGCTACTACCCATCAAAGGATGGCGCACCTATAATGAAACACGCGACCATCTGCGTCAAGCGTTCAACGAATGGCTCAGAACATCAGCACTTTTTGATGACTGTATAGACTTCGACAAGGCCGTGCGCAGTACAGCAGACCCATTGTCTTTTGCCGATGGATTTGACTCAGGAGACCATTTACACCCTAGTGAAACAGCTTATCAAGCTATGGCGACATGCGCATTGAACCACCTCATAGACAGTAACAAAAATCTATAGAACAACAATGGAACACAAAACAGTACTTATCACAGGCGCAACGAGCGGTATTGGCGAAAGTTGCGCGCGCAAATTTGCCCACGGCGGATATGATGTCATCATCACAGGGCGCAACATAGAGAAATTGCAATCACTCACTAAGGAATTGGAACAAGAAGGCGTGAAGGTGTTGCCTCTCGCATTTGACGTGCGTGATCGCAAGGCTGCCATACAAGCAATCGACTCACTCCAAGAAGAGTGGAAGACCATTGACGTGCTCGTCAACAATGCTGGACTGGCACGAGGATTGGATCCCGAATACGAAGGAGACTTCGACGAGTGGGATCAAATGATTGACACCAACATCAAGGGGCTGCTCACCATGACACGACTCATCGTGCCCGACATGGTAAAACGCAATCACGGACATGTGATCAATATCGGAAGCTTGGCAGGAGACGCTGCTTATGCGGGCGGTAATATCTATTGTTCTACCAAAGCTGCAGTGAAAGCCATCAGCGATGGACTGCGCATCGACGTGGCGCATACCAAAGTGCGTGTAACCAATGTGAAGCCTGGCCTCGTGGAAACCCATTTCTCAAATGTACGTTTCCGTGGTGATGATGCCCGTGCCGACAAAGTATACCAAGGCATCGAACCGCTCAATGGTGACGACATCGCCGATGTTGTATATTACGCCGCTAGTGCTCCAGAACATGTACAGATAGCCGAAGTGTTGGTACTTGCCACCCATCAAGCCAATTCATTTGTAATACATCGGGAAGAATAAGTAGTTGAAAAAAAGCAGCAAAGAAAAGTGCAGCAATGAAAAATGCCACACTTTTCTTTGCGCAAAAATAAAAGGATTATGTCATTACCTTACTAATCTATTCTCTTGTAAGTTACTTGAGCTTTATATTGAGAACCTTCGTCCAAATTATATTCAAAGACAAGAAAATTGCCTTTTAAAGATACGACCTTAGACTCATTATCAAGTTCACCAGTTGACGTATACATTCTAATTTTATTTCCTGCTATTTCATATTTACCTGATTGATCTATTCGCCAATCTCCATAAGTCTTCGAATACCAATAAGTACGATAAGTTCCATCACCATAATATCTAATTCGTACAAAATCGTCTGTTTCATTTAAATCCCTGTCTACCTTAATGATATTTTCATCTTCTGTATTGCCATAATCATAGCCTGAAAGATGAGTTGGGTGCCACATCCCCACAATATTGGTTTTAATTTCATCTGCGGAAGGCTCGTCATCATCAGAGCAAGAAGTCATTACAGACATTGAAAACACGGCAAAAAGTATTGCCACAAAAGAATAATAAAATTTGTTCATTGACATTGCCCGTCATGCCGGTAGCTAAGCTTTAGTTATTAATATTGATTAGTATTTCAGCAAAGTTATGTTATTTTCGAAAAACGCGAGTTCCGCCAAGCACCCTAAAAACGAAACGTGGACATCTCAACTTGTCCACGTTCAGAG
>CAVKQP010000248.1:0-1499 GCA_963658165.1 Clostridium sp. CAG:302
CAATGCACTATAGTGCGATGGCCAACGCACCCTAGTGAAAGTGCCAACGCACCTAGGTGCATTTTTAAGGATTATAGCATTCCCTTGGTGCTGGGCAAGTCGAAATGATAGATGTCGCGCTTGACTGCCATTTTCAAACTGCGTGCCAAAGCCTTGAATATGCCCTCTATCTTATGGTGTTCATTGCTACCTTCTGCCTTAACGTTAAGGTTCATCTTGGCTGCATCACTCAAGCTCTTGAAGAAATGGAGAAACATCTCAGTAGGCATTTCGCCCACTTTCTCACGCTTGAACTCTGCGTCCCATATAAGCCATGGACGACCTCCAAAATCTAACGCCACCTGACATAGACAATCGTCCATGGGCAGACAGTAGCCATAACGCTCTATGCCTCGCTTGTCGCCTAGGGCCTTAAGTAGACATTCGCCCAAAGCGAGTGCTGTGTCTTCTATGGTGTGATGCTCGTCCACATAGAGATCACCTTTGGTGTGAATGGTCAAATCCATACCGCCATGCTTGCCTATTTGTTCGAGCATGTGGTCGAAAAAGCCAAGTCCCGTTGAGATATCACATTTACCAGAACCATCAAGATTGAGCCAAACATGAATGTCGGTCTCCTTTGTGGTGCGTTTCACTTCCGCAATACGCTCTCCACCATAGACGATTTCTGCAATTTTGTCCCACGTCATGCCATCTTTCCCAAGAATGAGAGCCTTACATCCGAGATTGTCTGCCAACTGGCGGTCGCTTTCGCGGTCACCTATCACATAGCTTCCCGCCATATCGATATCGGGATTATCTATATAGGCGGTGAGCATTCCCGTGCCTGGCTTGCGCATGGGAGAATGGTCTTCAGGGAAGTGGCGATCAATGAGTTGCTCACTGAAAGTGATGCCTTCACCCTCAAGAGTTTGGATAATGAAGTCGTGCACGGGCCAAAACGTATCCTCAGGAAACGATTCGGTGCCAAGACCATCCTGGTTGCTCACCATGACAAACTTAAAATCAGTGTTGCGACTCAAGAATCCCAAATTGCGGAACATACCCTGAGTGAATTTCAACTTCGCAAATGAGTCTATCTGCTCATCTGCAGGCTCCTCAATGAGGGTGCCATCACGATCAATAAATAATATTTTCTGTTTCATTTTTCTCTCTATCTCTTATTTCTATTGAACCATAAACATAGTAGCATATAAACGACATCCATAGGCCGAAATAGGCATTGCAGAGCATGACGATGGAGGTGCAGAACCAAACAAAGAAGGACATCGTTGACGGTAAATTGACAGGATCTCCCATCGCCACGCCTTCACTCGACAAGTGACCTGCCAAGATAAGAATGAATAAGGGCGTGCCTACAATACTGATTACCACTGTCGAGATTATAGTAGCGATTAACAATGTAGCAAAAATGAATCCCCAATGTTTAAATCCCTTTATCCAATCACGTCCTAGCAGATGTCTGACCGAACCATCTTCGAGCATATATCGGACGACTG
>CAVKQP010000248.1:1509-2865 GCA_963658165.1 Clostridium sp. CAG:302
ACTGAATACCCCAATGGAACGGATAAGACGAACATCAAAATAAATCCAATGCCCGTCATGCCCATTACTGTCAAGGAGAATGACGACGGATTCTTGTCACCCATTGCCATGAAAATGCCTAAACCATAAAACAACAACAAGATAACAAATAGGATAGCATAGACAGATAAGATTCCTTTCACCATCTTCCAGGAATTGTGACGTATGCTTTGTTTGTTAAGAAGACTGAATACTTTGCCATACCATACGAAACAGCAAACAAACCATCCAACATATATTAGCACATGAGCAAGGATTCCCAGCAGGCCGCCTTGTAATGTTGTTGCATAAGAGAGTGCAGAAGATGCGCCAGTGATTAAAGCATAAGCCAAGGCGTATTTCCATGTTTCCTTGATGAGCGGCTTGAAGTTTTCTGTCACATCGTGATAGGCGGTGCTAATACAGTTGATATAACTACGGTCTTTCATCAATTCTTGCACATAGCTGAAACCTTCCATTTTTTCAGCCTGTTCTTGAACCTTATCTTCTTCCATAACCATTTGTTTAAATTGATTATTTATTTCTTCTTCTAAATTCAGCGCACACCACAGCCGTAGCAATTGCCACATTGAGACTTTCCGCTGTAGGACGGTCGGGAGGAAAACTTGGAATGAGCAACCGCTCAGTGACAAGCGGACGCACCTCTTCAGAGATGCCGTTGCCCTCGTTGCCCATCACGATGATACCACCAGCAGATAGTTCTTTTGCATAAAGATCTTCGCCGTCAAGCAACGTTCCATAGATGGGTGTGTGTCCTTGCGCCCGAGCAAGCAACAAAGGCAAATCGGTATAGACCATCATCACGCGGGCAATGCTACCCATGGTGGCTTGTACCACTTTAGGATTGTACACATCGGCAGTCTCCCGGCTGCAATATATCCGCGTGATGCCAAACCAATCGGCGATGCGAATGATGGTGCCAAGATTGCCAGGGTCCTGCACCCCATCAAGTGCCAAACACAATTCGGATGCAGAAGGAAGGGTGGGGGCTTCTTCGTTTTCATACATCGGGAAAACGGCAAGCACCTGTTGAGGATGCTGCAAGAAGCTCACTTTCTTGAGTTCTTCTTCAGTCACTATACACACCTCAATCTCAGCAGTCAACTGTGTATCGTGGTTGGCAAGCCACTCCTCAGTGGCAACGACGAGACAAGGAGCAGTATGCTCCATCAAGTCGCCCACCACCTTGGGTCCTTCTGCCACAAAGCGGTGTTCTGCCATACGATTTTTCTTTTGCTGTAGTGCGTGAATATACTTTATCTTAGCCTTACTTATCATCTATAATATGGTCTATATGTCTATTTCCGACTTATTTTC
>CAVKQP010000249.1:0-2861 GCA_963658165.1 Clostridium sp. CAG:302
CAGGAAATCCTGTCAAGTCCACTCCGAAAGTCATCGGCTTATTTTCCACATAAACCCGCGTAGAAAATATCTTCTGATAGTCTGGCTCTGCTGTTCCGGGCTTATTGAGATCAATAATCAACTGGTATTGCTCAGGTTGTGCCACATTGCCTTTGAGCGTAAAAGCACCATTCTTAATGGTGGTGCTATCCAGGTTGATGATTTGGTCCATGTCGTATTTCTGCAACATGACAGAACATCCTTCCACTTCACCCTTCACAGCACCCTTCATTACAAAACTTTGGGCATGGGAAGCCATTGCCAGCATCAAGCCGGCAATGGTCATCGTCCAAATTCTTAATTTCATCATCTTTAATTTCAATCTATTTCTTGTTAGTCCTTATATTCAGGATTCTGCTCCAACAAGTTGTTGGCACCAATAGAAGCCTTCGGTATTGGGAGTAAGTATCTTCTGAAGCTTGGCAACTCTGCTTTTTCTTCATCGGTCCATCCATCAAAACCGCCTTTACGATTATAACGACACAGATCGAACCACTCTTCCAAGTTCTCATTGCTTAAATCAACCAACTTATGTTTCAGGATTTCTCCCAAAAGACTATCAGAGGCAATGGCATTCACATCATCTGCGGTGTAACCAGCCCGCTCAATGACGGTGGCAAGCAATGTGCGAGCTTTCTCATACTGACCTTGGCGAGCCTCTGCCTCAGCAGCAATGTAATAGACTTCTGCCAATCGCATGAAATAGTAAGAATCCTCAAACATAAATTCAGGAGTCAACTTGCTGTATTTTCCAATACCAGTCATCGACATTCCCTGATATGCCCAAGTGTAGCGAGAGTCATAAGTAGCCGCACCGCCTGCCCCTCCAGGGAAGTCAGGGAAGACAATATCACCATCGCCATCAGGCATGATGATGACATCATCTTGTGTTACAATTTGGTCATCACCTTCGCTTGGTGTTACTACAGTTTCATCACCGCCAGGCGTTACGGTTTCGTCTCCACCCGTCTCTATGTCTGGAGCCAAATCGTCTGCGATCTTGGTAAGAAGAGAGCCCGGTGTGAAAGCGAACCAAGAGGCATCCATAAGTTCATCAGGGTTGGCGGTATAGGGAGCAAAGAGCATTTCCTTAGAGTTGAATTGCTCTGAGAAGATGTTGGAATAATCGCTATCCAACTCATACCCTGCTGCACCTGCCTCACTGATAACCTCTTCTGCCAACCTAGCTGCCTCAGCATAATTATCTTGTGCCATATACATCTTTGCCTTCAAAGCCTTAGCAAAGAGACTACTCACCATGTAATGCCCCGTGGGCTGCTGCTGACAATGAGCAATGGCATAGTCCAAGTCTTCCTCAATCAACTTATAGGAGTCGGCTACCGAAGAGCGTTTGCGAGGTTGGTTGTCTCTAGACAGTTCGTCTTTGAAGAGGCAAACGCCATAGGACGAACTTTGGTCCCAATACTCTCCGAAGCACTTCAAGAGCGTGAAGTATGCCAATGCACGCTGGCATCGAGCCTCAGCAATCATCTCGATGCGCTGGTCCTCACTCAGTCCAGGTATCGTTTTGTTGATGTGAACCAAGAAGGTATTGGCTGTATTGATAACATTGTAGTAGGCTGTATAGGCAGTCTCCACATTACTATTGTTAGTCTCTATATTTTCTGAGGCAAACTCACTGCATCCCATCACCATGGCTTGCATCTCGGTATGAGCCATCGAAGCGATGCCATATCGTAAGTAGGACACACCCGTGCTGCGCCAAGAGGCATACACACCATTAAGGGCAGTCTGTGCAGATGCCGCGTCGGTGATATAGTTATCATCGGTTACCACATAGTCGGGTTTGAGGTCATCGATGCTGCCTATCAAGTCGCACGACGTGAGAGTGAATGCGACTGTCGACAGGATTGTAAGAACTGATAATCTTATATGTTTCATAATCTACATGCTTTGTGGGGGGGTTTAGAATTGTAATTTAAGACCGAATGAGAACGAACGGCTCATTGGATAGACATCCTTGTTCTCCGAAACCTTAGTGAAGGCATTGGTTGCCGACATGTCTGGGTCCAAACCTGGCCAACTTGTAATCGTAAACAGATTGGTAGCTGTAACGAACAGTGATGCGCTACTCACATGCAGACGTTCCAACCAAGCTGGTTCAAAGCTATAGAAAAGCGTGATGTTGCGAAGTCGGAAATAGGAATTGGAATATACGTAACGATCGTTAGCAAGTGTATTGTTATTACTTGATGGCATCCACATCAACTGAGCATACTTAGCATTTGTGCGCTCCGGTGTCCACGTCTTGCCATATAGCTCGCGTAGAATGCTCATGCCCAAAGCGCCACTGGCAGACTCTTGCATGGTGCTATAGTAAGCATGGCCGCCAAACTGATATTGGAAGAGCATAGACAGCGTGAAATTCTTATAAGATAAAGTGTTCGACCATCCTCCGAACACTTTGGGTTCGGGATTAGCTATGGCAACACGGTCTGCTTCTGAGATATAGCCGTCACCATTGGTGTCAACAAACATATAGTCACCCACGTGAACATCACTTTGGTAGAAATCATATCCTTTGGCTTCAGCCTGTTCGTCCAACTGGTCTATCTGCTCCTGGCTCTGGTAGATGCCTGCCACTTTATAACCTTTCACGGTACCCATGGCATAGCCTTCCATATAGAGGTCTTGATGTGCTATGTCAAGAGTAGAACCGTTAAGTTTCGTGATCTTGTTCTTGTTAGACGAAATGCTGAGCATAGTGTTGTAGGTAAAGTCCTTGGTGCGAACCACATCTCCACCAATAGAGAACTCAAAACCATTGTTCGTCAAGTCGAGAATATTGCTATAATAGGTAC
>CAVKQP010000250.1:0-2816 GCA_963658165.1 Clostridium sp. CAG:302
GTTTTAGCGATACACAATTCATAAACTAAATATTTTTTTAACTGGAATGACTAAATCTGAAATCATTAAGGCCATCTCTAAAAACACTGGTATTGATCGCGGCGTGATTGGTTCTGTGTTGGAAGCCTTTACTGTTGAGATTAAAAATGCCTTGCTCAGCGGCAATAACGTTAGCATGCGTGGTTTTGGTACTTTTTACTTGAAGCATAGAGCAAAAAAGACTGCTCGTAACATGCAGACCAACACCAGCATCACCATTGCAGCTCACGACATCGCAGCTTTTAAGCCTGCTAAGGAATTTGCAGTGTCTGTAAAAGAAAAAAGTCAAGAAGAAGCTTAACCATACAATTCACATAATTAACCATAAAAGATATTAGGTATGCCTAACGGAAAAAAGAAGAAAAGACACAAGATGTCTACTCACAAGCGCAAAAAAAGACTTCGCAAGAATCGTCATAAGAGCAAGTAAAGCTTAGACGGCTCTTTTAAGAGTCTTCAAACAAAATGAGTGAACGAGCTTACTTTGTCGTTTTGGGCAATGTTCCTCGTTTGCTCGTTTTTTATATAGGGAAAAGTCCCTATGTAGTAAAAAACAAAGTTTCCAAACTAAAACTTTATTACTATTCATGACAAGTGAAGTTATTGTAGATGTTACGAAAAAGGATATTTCCATCGCTTTGCTCGAAGACAAAAGGCTGGTAGAATATCAGTGCGAGGGGCGGTCGGAACATTTCTCTGTAGGAAACATCTATTTGGCTAAAGTGCGCAAATTAATGCCAGGCCTTAATGCTTGTTTCGTGAATGTGGGATACGAAAAGGATGCCTTTCTACATTATTTAGATTTGGGGGCACGCTATCCTTGTCAAGAAAAATTTCTGCAACTCATTGGCGATGGTAGTCGCAATGTGGCTTTAGACAAAGTTTCGAAGCAACCTGAACTTGACAAAGAAGGAAGCATACAGCACACGCTCAAGGTGGGACAAGAAATTTTGGTTCAAATAGCTAAAGAGCCGATTAATACCAAAGGTCCACGCTTAACTGCTGAAATTTCGTTTGCAGGCAGATTCTTGGTGCTAGTTCCCTTTAGCGACCGAATCTCAGTGTCCTCAAAAATCAAGTCTGGAGCAGAACGTACACGCTTAAAGCAACTTATTCAAAGCATTAAGCCCAAAGGGTTTGGCGTAATCATTCGCACGGTGGCCGAGAATATGCGCGCACCAGAGCTTGACAATGAGATGCGTATTCTCTATGGCAGATGGGAGCACATGTTGGAGCGTGTGAAGAAAGCTCGCAAGGAAGTGCTCAAGTTGCCACAACTCGTTTATGAGGAAACAAGTCGCACCGTGGCACTTTTGCGTGATTTGTTCAACCCCTCTTATGAGAACATTTACGTAAACGATAAGAACGTATACAACGAAGTATGTAGCTACATCAGTCTTATCGCTCCCGAATGTAAAGATATTGTCAAATTGTATAAGGGAAACGTTCCTATCTTTGACAATTTCTCTGTCACCAAACAAATTAAGACTTCTCTAGGGCGCACCGTTACTTACAAGCATGGAGCTTATTTGATCATCGAACAAACTGAAGCTTTGCATGTGGTTGACGTAAATAGTGGCAACCGCTCCCGAAGTGCTGAAGGGCAAGAAGTGAATGCTTTAGACGTAAACCTCGGTGCTGCCGACGAATTGGCCCGCCAGTTGCGTTTGCGTGATATGGGAGGCATCATTGTGGTGGATTTTATCGATATGAATCTACCTGAGAATAGGCAGAAACTTTACGAGCGAATGGTTGAAAATATGCGCAAAGACCGCGCACGCCACAACATTCTGCCTCTTTCCAAATTTGGCTTGATGCAAATCACCCGTCAACGAGTTCGCCCCGTAACCGATGTCAATGTAGAAGAGGTTTGTCCCACTTGTGGAGGAACTGGTAAAATAAAACCTAGTATACTCTTTACTGATTCCTTAGAAACAAAAATTGATAACCTGGTTAATAAAATCGGTATCAAAAAGTTCTATCTTTACGTTCATCCTTTTGTCGCAGCCTACATCAACCAAGGCTTATTCTCTATTAAGCGACGCTGGCAGATGAAGTACGGACTTGGCGTTAGAATTTTAGCGAATCAAAAATTGGCTTATCTTCAATATGAATTTTTCAATGATAAGGGGGAAGAAATTAATATGAGCCAATTCAACGATATGAAATAGCGCTATCTATTTTTTTTCGCTCATTTCATATAGATTTAACAAAGCCCATAAAAGAGGGAAGTTCAATTGCTTGAACTTCCCTTTCATTTTTAGCATAGCTCCAAAAAAGAGGAAAGTCCAATTGCTCGAACTTCCCTCTCATTTTAACATCTTATTTTATGAAGAATTGCAGCGGATTTTTATTTGATGTCTTTGATGTCAATAAATAATTCATCCAATTGTTTTTGGTCCACTTGCGAAGGTGCATCAAGCATCACGTCACGTCCTGAATTGTTCTTGGGGAAGGCAATGCAGTCGCGAATGCTGTCGAGACCGGCAAAGAGAGATACCCAACGATCCAATCCATAAGCCAATCCACCGTGAGGAGGTGCTCCATACTTGAATGCATTCATCAAGAAGCCAAATTGCTCTTGAGCGCGTTCGGGAGTGAAGCCAAGCACTTTGAATATCTTTGCTTGGAGTACTGCATCGTGAATACGGATAGATCCGCCACCCACTTCAACACCATTGCAAACCATGTCGTAGGCATCGGCCAGCACATCGGCAGGATTGGTGTCGAGCAGAGGAATGTCTTGAGGACGGGGGGCTGTAAACGGATGGTGCATG
>CAVKQP010000251.1:0-2815 GCA_963658165.1 Clostridium sp. CAG:302
TCGCGGTTCTAAGGTGTTGGGACGCTCGTGGTATGGTGGCAACTTCTTCTGCCGTCAGCATCCCATCTTCGACGGACTGCCCACCGACTGCGTCTTCAACTGGGAGTATCAGTGCTTCGCTGCCTATAACCGCCGTCGCATCGGCTTGCGCGACATGAACGGCAACGTGCTAGTGGGTTGTGTGTCCGACCATCGCAAGGAGGTCTACTCAGCCCTATCCGAGATTCCCGTGGGCAGAGGACGTGTGCTCATCACCACGCTCGACATTCCTGCTTGTCTGATGGGAACACAGGCCTACAACAAGAAGGTAGACCTTGACGGCATGAACGAATCTATGAACACCTTTAACACGCAGGGCATGAACAAGGCAGACGCCGTGGGCAGACAACTGTTGCTCAACATGCTCCGCTATGCATCACAGAACAATCAAATCAAATAGCCTTATGAAACGTATATTATTGACCATTTTCGCCTTCTGCGCCTTAGGCATTGTCTCAGCACAAAGAAGGTACAACCCATTAAAGGAAACAGACGCCGCTTTCTTCCAAACAGCAGAAGCGCGCCGCATTGGTGACCAAGTGGTACTCTATCAGCGTGTCACAGGCGGCTGGCAGAAGAATGTGGACATGGCACGCCGTCTGACCGACGAAGAGCGCGGGAAAGTGCTGGCGGAGAAAAACCGTCGCGACGACTCCACCACCGACAATGATGCCACGACCACCCAGATGAAATTCCTTGCTCGCCTCTACCAGGCTACCAAGGACACCACCTATCAGGCAGCCTTCAGTAGGGCGGTAGACTATCTGCTGAGCGGACAGTATGCCAATGGTGGTTGGCCACAGTTCTGGCCAGAGATGCGCGACTATCAGATACACATCACCTTCAACGACGATGCGATGATCAACACGATGACCTTGCTGCGCGACATCGTCAACCAAGTGGCTCCCTATCAGGGGAAACTCACCGACAAGAACCAACGCAAGCGGGCGAAGATAGCCTTCGACAAAGGTGTGGAGTGCATCCTCGCCACCCAGATCAAGGTGGACGGAAAGCCTACCGTGTGGTGCCAGCAACACGACCGCGACACCTATGCGCCTGCTCCAGCACGTGCCTACGAGTTGCCATCCTATTGCTCACAGGAGAGTGCGGGCATCGTCAAGTTGTTGATGGAGATTCCTCATCCCAACGACCGCATCAAACAGGCGGTGCATGGTGCCATGGCATGGTTCGACAAGTATAAACTGACGGGCGTTCGGGTGGTGCGTACTGGTGAGCCGGGCGCTCCCGACCGCAACACCTCGCTGGTGAAAGATGCTTCGGCACAACCGACATGGGCACGTTTCTACGACTTGAAATATTGCGAACCTTACGTGTGCGATCGTGATGGCTTGCCACGTCGCCACTTGGAAGACATCGGCACCGAGCGACGCAATGGCTATGCGTGGTTTGGCGACCGCCCTGCCTATCTCTATGAGATGTATAATGCGTGGGCTGACAAGTATGATGCCAGTCACAAGGTGAACATCAGTCTGTCTACAAAGGGTGCCAACGAAAACGGACTCATCGATATGTATCGCAGTCCGAAGAAAGAGATGGCAGACTTCGATGCCATTGTCAATCCCGGCGAGAGCATTCAGGCTGCCATAGAAAAAGCGCCCCAAACATCTACATCGCCCTATAAGATTTTCATTCGGAAGGGCACCTACACCCAGAAGGTCATCATCGACCGACCCAACATCGTCTTGGTGGGCGAACAGCGCGACAGCACCATCCTCGTTCTTGCCGAAACTGCCAAGACGCAAACCGTCAAGGAATATCACGGCAAGGCGGTGGGCAATGGGGTAGTTGTGCTGCAAGAGGGGGCAGACGACTGCGTGATCAGCGGACTGACCATCTATAACAACTATGGCACCACCGTGGAAAACACTACCACGCACCAGATGGCAGTCTTCGGTCGTGCCACCCGCACCATCATTGTCAACTGCAATGTGTGGGCAGACGGCAACGACGCACTCTCGCTCTGGGCTCCCGAGAGTGGAGGCATGTACTATCATGCCGACCTGTATCTGCGTTGTCCAGGTGTCGACTTCCTTTGTCCGCGCGGTTGGTGCTATGCCACCCGTTGTCGCTTCTATGGCGATGGTCGTGCCATGATCTGGCATGATGGCAGGGGCGACCAGTCTAAGAAACTCGTCATTACCAATTCTTCGTTCGATGCCAAGCGCCCCACAGCCTTAGGCCGCTATCACCATGATGCGCAATTCTATTTGGTCAACTGCATGCTGTCGCACCAAGTCTTGGATGCCAACATCGGCTATGCCTATTCCGACAAAGTGCTCGACCCGTGCCCATGGGGACAGCGCACCTATTATTATGGCTGCAAGCGTGAAGGTGGTCATAGTGGATGGCTCAACGACAACCTCGACAAGGCTCCGGGCAGTCCTGCCTTCCACATGCTTACCGCCCTCTGGACGTTCGATGGTAAGTGGAATCCAGAGCAGCGCCTTCGTGATTTGTGGAATGTAATCGCTTATTGATGCACAGAAACGCTAAGACCGATGAGGACGACAACGATGCGTCTTCATCGGTCTTACTGCTTCTTAGTTCTTAAAATGTCTTTAGTAATATCTCCGTAATATCTCTTTTTGTTAAAGAAATAGAATTAGTGGTGCGGATATTTGCACGGAAGACAGATAAGCATTACCTTTGCACTCGCTTTCAAGAAAAGGTGAAAAGCACGGGCGTTTAGCTCAGCTGGTTTAGAGCATCTGCCTTACAAGCAGAGGGTCGGCGGTTCGAATCCGTCAACGCCCAC
>CAVKQP010000252.1:0-2803 GCA_963658165.1 Clostridium sp. CAG:302
GTCTATTCATATCGGGTGCTAAGGTAATAAAAAAAAGCCGTTCAGCAATGCTGAACGGCCTGTTTTTATCGTTATAGACTAATTTTGATTAGCCATTAACCTTCTTCATGTGAGCGATGAGTTCAAGAACCTTGTTAGAGTAACCGATCTCATTGTCATACCAAGACACAACCTTTACGAATGTATCTGTGAGGTATACACCTGCATTAGCATCGAAGATAGAAGTGTTTGTGCAACCTAGGAAGTCAGAAGAAACCACTGCATCCTCTGTGTAGCCGAGCACACCCTTCAATTCACCCTCAGAAGCATCCTTCATAGCCTTGCAGATATCTTCCTTAGTTGCAGGCTTAGCGAGGTTTACAGTAAGGTCTACTACTGAAACATCGAGAGTAGGAACACGCATTGAAATACCTGTGAGCTTACCGTTGAGTTCAGGAATAACCTTGCCTACAGCCTTAGCAGCACCTGTAGAAGAAGGAATGATGTTGCCAGAAGCAGCACGACCACCACGCCAATCCTTCAATGAAGGACCATCAACAGTCTTCTGTGTAGCAGTTGTAGAGTGTACAGTTGTCATCAAACCGTTTACGATACCGAACTTGTCGTTCAGAACCTTTGCGATAGGAGCGAGACAGTTAGTTGTGCAAGATGCGTTAGAAACGAATTGTGTACCCTTTACATATTTGTCGAAGTTAACGCCACAAACGAACATAGGAGTAGCGTCCTTTGAAGGTGCAGACATAACAACATACTTGGCGCCAGCCTCGATGTGTGCCTTAGCCTTCTCTTCTGTCAAGAAAAGACCTGTAGACTCAACTACGTATTCTGCTTCAACCTCGTTCCACTTCAAGTCTGCAGGATTGCGCTCTGCTGTCACGCGAATCTTCTGACCATTAACGATGAGCTGGTTGTTTTCCACGTCAGCTTCGATAGTACCCTGGAATGCGCCGTGCATTGTGTCATACTTCAGCATGTAAGCCAAGTAGTCAACAGGGCAAAGGTCATTAATACCTACAACCTGAATGTCATTGCGAGTCTGAGCTGCGCGGAATACGAAGCGGCCGATACGACCAAATCCGTTAATACCAATTTTAATCATTTCTTTGTTGTTTTATAAGGTTTAAATATATAACTACTACCTTGTTATAAAGGAGCATCAAGTGAATCCCATCATTATTCACGAGAGGTAACACTTTCTGCATTTTTTTGCTTTTTCGGGGGCAAAGATACAATATTTTTTCTATATTTGCAGCCGATTTGAGTATTAAATAATCTAAATATTACAAACATGGGTAAATTCATTAACGAGTTCAAACAATTTGCCGTCAAGGGCAATGCCGTAGACATGGCTGTCGGTGTGATTATCGGTGGTGCATTCGGCAAAATTGTATCTTCCATTGTCAATGACATCATCATGCCGCCCATCGGATGGCTCATCGGGGGAGTAAACTTCTCAGACCTCAAAGCCACGTTGCCTGCGGTAGACATTGCAGGATTGGAAAAGATGGAGCCTGCAACCATCAACTATGGCAGTTTCATCCAGACAATCATTGATTTTGTGATCATCGCCTTCTGTGTGTTCATGCTAGTAAAGGGCATCAACAAGTTGGCCCGAAAGAAAGTTGAAGAGCCTCAGCCTGAGACACCTCCTGCCCCAACTAAGGAAGAGGTATTGCTCACAGAGATTCGCGACTTACTCAAAGAGCAAAGCAAGAAATAAAAGAAGCGAGACAAAAACCGAAAAGCCGCCAGAACCAAGCTATCTTGTTTCTAGCGGCTTTTCGGTTATAGAGAGAACTCCACGGAAGCCATGATTTCACGTGGGCGGTATTCTGTGACAGAATAGGAATCGCCCAAAGAGGAAAAACTTTTGTATTCACGTTTGTTCTCTCCCCAAAGATTCTTACAAGTAAGCATCAATTCGTATGCCTTTGTTTTATACGAAAGCTGTGCCTCCGAATAGATATTAAAGTTCACCGAACCATCCTTACTATGACAACACTCATTGGTCATCTTTAACTGCCAACTACCTGGTTGAAAGAAGAGATTAAGCGTGTGATAATAACTACGATAAATTGGATTCGACTTTCCTTCGACCACTGACAACTGCTTACTCTGCAAACTAGAAGAATTCTCTTCAAAATAGAACCACTTGCAAGGGCGCATACTAATAGAAAAATTCAAATTCATCTGTCTATTGCCACTTCTCATCTTCATACCATTCCTAACCACATCGAAATCTGAACTAAAATAAGACGCAGACAGAACAAACTTCGTTTTCAATGGTCTCATCACATATTGAACATGCCCCGATATAGACTGATTGGTCGACTTACTCTCTTGATTAACATTCTCGCGGATATAAATTCCATCAAACAATCGGCTTTCATAAAGGTGCTTGAAACGATATTGGCTATAAAAATAACGTGTTCCGTAAGACAGTCCATTTCCAGGAAGAGAGTAATCGTAAGAAACAGACACATTGTCACTTGGGCTGTTTTCAAAAGTTCCAGTACCAGAAGCAGCATTATTATATGAAGTATAGATACGCAATGGATTCAAACTATAGAATCCGCTTGAGCTAAACCCATGGGAATAATTAGCTCGCAACGAACCATAAGACATCAAGCGCCAGTTGCAATTAAAGGCTGGTTCATATTGCCACCGAACATCCTTATCCAAATCATATGAAGCATATATCCAAGACAATTTATTGCTTAAAGAAATATTAAAATTGCCCTTGGAATACCTCAAGTCGGCATCTATATTCACATTATTATTACGAAAGCGTGCCCATTTAGTC
>CAVKQP010000253.1:0-2765 GCA_963658165.1 Clostridium sp. CAG:302
AGAAACAGTCTACCCAGTATCAAGCCTTGGCAGAGTGGAGCCAGTTCCGCCACGACCATCCCGAGGCAGTGGATGCCTTTACCACGAAGTGCGACGTGCTCAAGAATTTCGAGAAAAACGGGATTTAATGGTAAAAATAACTCCATCTGTAGGTTAGATTAATCTCAGCCCGCCCTTATGTCTCGATTGCCCTTTCAGGGCGTGCTGGATCATTCCAACTATTTTGGTCGAAGCCAGACGAAATAGCCCTCGCAAATCCCGTAGGTGGGGATTGCGAGGGCTAATGAGTTTATATGCTTATCTTCGCCTTGCTAAGGCGAGGAAAGGTTACTTCTTTCTGGTTTGGGTTTCTACTTTGGCGTTGATTTCAGGCTCACTGCCATCTACCGTGATATTGTCTGTACCGTACTCTACACTACGACTCTTGCAACCAGAGGTAGGCACGGTCAGATAGTCTGCAAATCCAGTGATGGTGACATCGTAATTGTTGGCACAAACGTGTACGGCAGGGAAGCTGGTGGCGTAGGTGCCTTCAACCACAGTTGTGCTCTTCTTGTTTACGAAGTTCACGTTTGTCCCATAGGCGTATGCAGAGTTCAGATAGTTACCGATAGTGAGGGCGGCATAGGCGCAGCGGTTACCATCCTTCCATTCTTGCTTCCACTTATTTTCACTATCAGAGAATGCCAACGTTGCATTCAGCTTGAAAGTACAGCCTTCGATGGTGTACGTTCCGCCACGGAGCAAGGCACCCTGATGATTGCCAGAGAATTCACAATCCTTCATCGTAGTAGTGGCATTGATATTGATCATAGCACCAGTCTCGTTGGCAATGAATTTACTGTTCTCCAGTGTGATAGAACAAGGTATTGTTACACCATTTTTGGTATCAGCATTTGTGGACAAAGCATAGTAACCACCCTTGATAGTTGAATTCTTGACAATAAGTGTCACATTTTTCTGGCATTCCATAGCGTAGATGCGGTTCATGCAGTTTGCATCACCTGTGTATGTAACACCATCAATAGTCAATGTTCCGTTGGTTCCAACATGCAAACCAACAGCATCGTCGCCCTTATGCTGCACAACATTACCATTGCGCAGAGTCAGCTTTCCTTCGATAGTCTCGATTTTGTAGCTGGATGTCAATGTTTTACCATTCAAGTTGATATCCAAAATTTTAGCTACAGTATAAGCCTTATTGAGTGTCAAATCATTTGCCAAAGCATAGTTACCACCATTGCTTACGGCATTCTCAAACTCAGTCTCGTCCGTGATGAGCTGGGGAATCTCGGCTCCAACAGGAATCTTGACAAAAGTTATATTCGTTTCAGATGTACTAGGCTTATCTACGCCCTCCTCATAATAAACTGTAGCAGATGTCACACCACTTGTAGTCAATGTAACATTCTTTACTGTAGCACCCTTGTTGATGCGCACGTTGCCCTTCTTTACGTTGAGCGTGTTGATGGTCACGCCGCTACTCACGATGAGCGTGTTGTCGGCTGTAGAGGCAGTCATCTCGTTGATGGTAGCTACACCAGCGTTTCCAGCTATGGTAACGCTGGAGTTAGGCATCTCTACATCTAGAGAAGGAGCATCAGTGACTGTAGTTGAGTTTATGTTAGGGATGGAAACAGTAAGCTCCTTTACAGACTTGCTTGCATCTGTGCTGGCAGAAGTGTTCGCATCAGATACCGTAATCTTGGCGCTTTTGGCAACATTCGAGAAGCTCAAGGTCTTGGCGGCAGACTCAGAGCTAACTTCAGGAATGCTGACGGTAGTTTCGCCAGAAACCTCGGCTGTCAGAGCCACATTGTTGTTTGACTCAAGAGCTTTGGTTGCTTCAGCTGTAGTTGCTGCAGTTGTCGCCACACCGGCATCGATAGTCTTCTTGCTAATGGTGAGGGCACGCAAAACCGTTCTTTTGATGGTAAAGCTACCAGCCACAACATCTTTCAGTTTAGCGTTATTATCTCCATCCTTCAAGGTAAGCCAAGCATCATATTCGCCCGTTGGAACAGGAATATAGAACACGCCCGGATTGCCAACTGTTGCATTTTTGAAACTGATAGTAACTGTTTTACCAGCACTGGATGCGCCTTGAGTATTTACCAGCTGAGGTTCGCTTGCTGCATTCAAATCCACAGAATATTGACCACACAAGTTTTGGTTGGAAGTAAACTCCAGCGTACCTGACGCACATGGCATTTCTGCAATCCTAATCATGAACACGCCACCCAGGTGCTTGAAACTAACACTGTTGTTCTGAATGTAAGCCCACATGGCAGGGTTGTAGCTGTTTCCATTCTTTTCAGAGGGGAAATAAGTCTGGTCCACCTTAGAATAGTCATAGGAACTCGGGAAAGAATAGGTCAATTTCGTACCGTCCAGACTATGCTCCTTGCTGTATGGATAAATTGCATAGCTACCGATATTTCCAGAAATCTGTCCCTCGAAGGTGGCTGAAGCCTCACCAGCACCCGTCTTCAAGGTCATTGAGCTAAATAGCTTATCGCTATTCGAAGTTGTAACACCTATCTCGTCTTTGTCACTCCAATAGAAACTTCCATCCTTTTGGAAGGCTGCGCGTGTTTGCTCAGCCGTGACAGAAGCCGACAAAGTCTCGGTATGGGTATTGTCACCTACGTTCAAATCCTCGCTACAAGATGTAGCCAAGCCTGCCAAAAGAAGGCACGCCATAAATGTTTTCTTCATCTGTTTACCGTTTTAAAAATTATCATTTACATTAAATATATATGGAG
>CAVKQP010000254.1:0-2765 GCA_963658165.1 Clostridium sp. CAG:302
AGCAAGCTGGCATCGACGACGAATACCTACGTCACAACGAGGTGGGTTGCCTCTTTGGTAACGACTCTTCGGCCCAAGCCACTATTGAGGGGCACACGGTGATGCTCGACAAGAAGGATTCTGCTATGATGGGCTACGGCATCATATTCCAGAGCATGAACTCCACTGTGAATATGAATCTCAGCACTATCTTTCATCTGCGTGGCGTAAACTTTACAATATCGGCAGCCTGCGCCAGTGGAAGTCACTCCATCGGTATGGGTAGTCTGCTCATTCAGCAGGGTTTACAGGACATGGTGCTTTGCGGAGGTGCGCAAGAGGTGAACAAGTTCAGTATGGCCTCGTTTGACGCACTGGGTGCTTTCTCAATACGTACAGACGACCCCGCCAAAGCATCACGCCCATTCGACCGCAACCGTGACGGCCTTGTTCCCTCTGGTGGTGCAGCGGCTTTGGTTCTTGAGGATTATGACCACGCTGTGGCGCGCGGTGCAACTATACTTGCCGAAGTGGCAGGCTACGGCTTCTCTAGTAATGGCGGGGGTATTAGCGAACCCTCAGACGACGGTTCAGTAACTGCCATGACACGTGCTATGAATGCAGCGGGCGTAACTCCGTCTGATATAGACTACATCAACGCTCATGCTACGTCTACCCACCAAGGGGACATGCATGAGGCCATTGCGCTCGGCCGTTTGTTCAGAGGCGAACAGGCACTTATCAGTTCAACAAAGGGTATGACGGGTCACGAGTGCTGGATGGCTGGAGCATCGGAAGCTATCTATTCCATACTGATGATGCAGCACAACTTTGTGGCTCCCAACATTAACTTTGAGGAGCCCGATGAATATTCGGCAGATCTTAACCTCGCCACTCACACTGTGGAGAAAGAGTTGAACGTTGTATTGAGCAACAGTTTTGGTTTTGGCGGAACGAACTCGGCTCTTGTACTGAAGAAGTTCTAAGGAATTTTTATCCCCCTCATCCTAAACAAATAAAAAGCATGAAAAGATTTTTACTCCTATGCGTTGCGCTCATTGCCAGTTATTATACGGCAAACGCTCAGGTTGACGATGTTTATGTTCACAGTGATAGTTCAATTCAAAAAGAACATGCGGCTGAACAACTTCCAGCCGACACTGTTGCGCGCGACAACGGATTGATTTATTTCACAGTGCCGAAGAAGTTCAACATAAAAGACAAGATTATCGTCAAGAACAATTCGCCTTATACCATATTGAAAATGGTCGTTGCGGCTGACGTTTTGGACCGTGGAGACTACGAGGTTGTTGGACAGGCCGCTTACCTCGCTCCTGGCATGGAACGTGAAATTTGTCAATGGGGCGATAATGGGCTGAAACGCTTGCGTGGTAAGAATATGCTGGTGAAAGTAAAAGGAGCAAAGGTTAATCCTATGATTCAAGGCAATAAAGTTGATGTTTACGCCTTAGGTGAGGTTCATGTAGACACTCGCAAAATAGACTATGAAGCATTAAAGAATTTGCGTCCCGAAGATATTACTTACAAGTTCCGAGTGCGTTACGGTGAGGCGGATCACGACCTTTACCTCTACGTAGAATCCCCTGATAATTTTGATTTTTAACCACTCTAAAATAATACTATCATGAAGAAACTTACAAAAACCCTTGTTGTCATTTGCTGTATGCTCATGGCAACTGCAACCTGCCTTGCTGGTCCTATCAAGGAAATTAGTGGTAAGAAAGAATATAAGAACATACTCAAGGAGAGTGCGGTGGCTGTGTTGAAGTGCGATTGGACTGCAGCCACTTATGACGGCAAGCAACCCGTGGCAGAATACTTTGCTGCCGACTGGGACAAGGTTCGCACGGATTGCGAGCGCTCCTTCATCAATGGCTTTAACGATAAAAGTTCTGCACTAAAACTCGCCTCCACGTCAAGCGATGCCAAGTACACCTTTACACTTAAAGTAGACAAGGTGGACTGCTTCTTTGCAGCCATGGCCTTTGTGCCCCGCCACGAAGCCAAAATGTGGGGTCAGCTAGACGTGACCGACAATACGACAGGCAGCGTCGTAGCTTCATTCAAAATTAACGAGGCTGAGGACGGCCGCGACATGGTTCGCAACGAATCGTTTGGCAAAACGTTCCTCGAAATCGGCAAAAAATTTGCTAAGCCATAACTCCTGAGATATGCACCTATCCCCCTCTGTAAAGAAACGCTATACACAAGAGAATCTCTCAGCCTACGAAGCACAACGTATGGCTGAGTTCGTGGCCTGGAGCCCAGTGATTTTTCAGGTATCAAGACTGATGCTCAAGTATGGCGTTCTCGACCTATTACGTGACAATCGCGGTGGACTTACGCTTGAAGAACTTCAACAACACCTTGACGGATCTGCGCCATCTCTAAGCCGCTATGCGTTGAAAATACTTTTGGAAGGTTCTCTCTCCATCGGAACGGTACTCATCGACGCCGAAACGAATAAGTTTCGCCTCTCGAAGATGGGCTATTTCCTGCTGACAGACCCTGCCACGCGCGCCAATGTAGATTTCAATCAAGATGTAAACTATCGCGGATTGTTTTATTTGGACGAAGCGTTGGAACAAAGCAAACCTGCTGGACTGAAAACGCTAGGGAATTGGGCAACAATCTACGAAGGGTTGTCACAACTCGACGAGCAAGTGCAGAAATCGTGGTTCGGCTTCGACCACTTCTATAGCGACCACTCGTTCTCCACAGCCCTTGAAATAGTGTTTGGCCATGCACCCAAAAGGCTTATGGAT
>CAVKQP010000255.1:0-2761 GCA_963658165.1 Clostridium sp. CAG:302
CCACCGGAACCATCACTGTTTGATTGAAGGGGGCTTACTTTTCAAAAGCAAAAGCCGAAGTCCGTTTTTACAGGGCTTCGGGAAAGGATTTTATGCTATTGGGAGTTTTACCGGACAGCAATAATTCTATATGATAGTTGGGATTACAAATCCCATGACATTACCATAGCTCGGGATTGAAAATCCCGAGCAACTAAGTGTGGGGAGTAACTAAGTGTGGGGAGCAACTAAGCACCCGAGCGTCGAAAGGGTAGTAGTCGATGCGCCCTCGCGTCGACCTTATCGTCCAAAAGGAAGATTGGCGTGACAAGTATTGAAATGGAAAAAGGCGAACTTCATGTTCCTTGTGGGAAGTTGAAGTCCGCCTTTGTTGTATATTCTAAATTTTATATTCTTCAGTTTGCGCGCTTTATTACTTGCTCATGTTCATCTTGCGATTGAGAAAAGCGGCGTTTGCGAAAACGGCTGCCGTGATGGCAACGGTCAATACAAAGTATACCATAATCTTGTTCCTTTCTTTTTCGTTGTGTTATCCTAACTAATTGTCTATATATTTGTCGTCAAGTCTCTTGCTGAGGCTCGCGTGTGTTGTCGTGTCCAATCGGACGAGCGTAGTGTGTAGCCCTTGCGGGTTTTTACTTGCTGCTCTTGATGTCGATTGCCATTCCGATTGTTGTAGCCAGTGCGAATGTAGCAACTGCGACTACCATGAATCCAAACATTGCCATAATTGTGTTTCCTTTCTTTTAAACTGTTATCCGTTGTTCAATCTTTACGTGTGCAAAGGTAATGCCTTTTGTCTGTGTGCGCACACAATAAGACATAATTCTTCTATTTATCCCCCTTTTTATTGATTCTAATCAATTATAAGCGATAGATATATGCCAAGAATGACGTGTCTGTGACAGAATTGCAGTGGGCAGAACACAGAAGAACGGGCGGCTGGTGACCTTTGTCACCGAAGCCGTCCGTTCTCACTTAGGTATATATATGATATGTGTATGCGCTTAGAGGTTTTCCTCGATGATGGCTTTCAGTTCGGCGCTCTCTGGCACGGGAGCATCGAGGTTGATCACCTTGCCGTCTTTAGAGAAGATCATGAAGCGTGGTATGGCGTTGATGTCATAGTTCTTGCAGAGGTCAGACTTGAAGTTGTCCTCACAAATAAACTGTTTCCACTTCGGTTTGTCCTGTGCCACCTTGCGCAGCCACTTCTTCTTGTCGCTGTCGAGCGAGATGCTGATGAACTCCACGTTCTTGTTGCCCTTGAAGTCTGCCACCAGTTTCTCGTAGAACGGAATCTGGGCGCAGCAAGGCCCGCACCATGTTGCCCACACGTCGATGACGAGCATCTTGCCACGGAAGTCTTTGAGAGAATACGTCTTGCCCTTGCTATCCTGCATGGTGAAGTCTTTCGCCTCGCCACCCTTCTTCAGGTTCTTGTAGTGCTCATATACAGCTTTCGCTTCTGCTTTGCCCTTCTCGTTGGTCGTCACGGCAAGATAGTTTGCCAGTAGTTGTTCCATATTGTCGGGAGCCTGCTTGAGTTCCATCAGGATGGTCTCGTCGGCAAACTGGTTGATGACGTCCTGGTTGGAGAAGATGGTCTTCAAGTAGGCGAAGTAGTTGCCCTTGGTCGCATCCTTGTGCAGGCGACGATACCAACGGTCGTAGCGTGCTGCCGCATCAATGTTCTTCGGGTTGTTGCGGTCGAACGACTCTATCCAGTTGCGGAAGTTCACGTCGTCGGTGAGATGGTCTTTCCATGCCCATCGGCAGAGCGACATGTTGGTGGTGGCATCAATCTTCTCTAAGATCATCTGGCGGAAAGCCACGTTGCCCAACTTGTTCACTTCCTGCTTCTGCTGGTCTATGTCCTCAAGCAGTTTCTCGCGATAGGTGGCGAAGTCCACCGTGTCGATGCGCTCGAAGGACCACTTGTCCATCACGTCGAATTCAGAGTGCGTGCCGATGTAGTCCACCACATCCTGGTTGTCACCCTTATAGGTGGCGTTCAAGGCATATTCGTCTTTGCCGTCTTTGCGTGTCTTCACCACTTCGCCCTGCACTTCACCGCTCTTTCCAGGCTCCAAGTACAAGTTCTTGATGAGCTTCAAGTCGGAGATGAGCAGATAAGCCTCTGTGGGTTCGGCGGCTTTCACGTCTTGGTTGAATGTTCCGTCTTTTGCCAACCGCAGCGTGTCTGCGGTGTTCGTGGTGAGGTTGTAGACCACCACATCGCCACCGGGAACCCCTTTGAGGCAACCCGATAGATGGAATGTGCCGTCGGCGAAGGCGCAGAGGCATGCTGCCGAGGCGAGGAAGGAAGAGATGATTCTATTGTTCATGTGTGTTAGAATTTGTTGAGTTGTTCTTCAAACATCTTGGGAAAATACTCACCCATGGAAGGGCGCAGCGTGTCGCTGTCGATGATGATGCCGTTTTTGTCGATCATCATGAACCGCGGAATGCCATACACATAGTATACGTTGTCGAGCACCTTGTCGCCCTCAGGCGTCACGCGATATTGGTCCCAGGTCATGTCGTCCTTGCGCTTCTGCAGAAACGCTTTCCACTTGGGGTCGGTCTTGTCGCAGGCAATGCTCATGATCTTCACGCGCTTGTCTTTCGCATACTTGGCGTGCAGCGCCTTCAGATAGGGTATCTCCTCAATGCACGGCCCACACCATGTACCCCAGATGTCGATGAACAGGATTTGTCCTTTCATCTCCGAGAGGCGGTGCACCTTGCCATTCACGTC
>CAVKQP010000256.1:0-2749 GCA_963658165.1 Clostridium sp. CAG:302
CATCTGCACCAACTCGCCGTGTCGCCCGAAGAAATCGAGGAGGCTGAGCATTTGGTGAGCGCCGATTTGAAGCAGGCTCTCGTACTCGCCCATCACAATATCGAGAAATTTCATCATGCCCAGCATTTCAATGGCGACAAGGTAGAGACCGCCCCAGGTGTCTTATGTTGGCAGAAGAGTGTGGCTATAGAGAAGGTTGGACTCTACATTCCGGGTGGAACAGCACCTCTCTTCTCCACTGTACTCATGCTCGCCACACCCGCTAAGATTGCCGGATGCCGCGAGATTGTGCTCTGCACACCGCCTAACCGTGAGGGCAAGGTGAATCCCGCCATCCTGATGGCAGCCAAGATAGCTGGCGTGAACCGCATCTATAAGGCGGGTGGCGTACAGGCTATCGGAGCCATGGCATATGGTACGGAATCGGTGCCAAAGGTTTATAAGATATTCGGACCAGGCAACCAGTATGTGATGGCAGCCAAGCAGCAGGTGTCGCTCCACGATGTAGCCATCGACATGCCTGCCGGACCATCTGAAGTATGTGTCATCGCAGACGAACATAGTGATGCTGAATTTGTGGCTGCCGACCTGCTTTCGCAGGCTGAACACGGCATCGACTCACAAGTGTTCCTCATCACCACATCGGAGCAAATGCTCCAAAAGGTGCAAGAAGAAGTAGACCTTCAGTTGGCTCAACTGCCGCGCAAGGAGATAGCAGCAAAGACCTTAGAGAACAGCAAGTTAATCCTCGTACACGATACAGACGAAGCTATCGAATTGAGCAACAGCTATGCCCCTGAGCATCTCATCATTGCAACCGACGACTACGAGCGTTTAGCAACAAGGGTAGTCAACGCTGGCAGTGTGTTTCTCGGCAAATACGCCTGTGAAAGTGCCGGTGACTATGCCAGCGGCACCAACCATACGTTGCCCACACACCGCTATGCACTGGCTTATAACGGCGTAAACCTCGACAGCTACAACCGCAAAATCACCTTTCAGCACCTCGATGAACAGGGCATAGCCAGCATCGGACATGCCGTAGAAGTGATGGCTGCCGGTGAAATGCTCGACGCCCACAAGAATGCAATGACCGTGAGAATGAAGAAACTAGGTTTGGAATAGTCTCGTTTCTTACCGCTTCCGTAACAAACAAATAGCAATATGAAGGAACTTAAAGATTTAGTGCGCCCGAACATATGGCGATTGGAGCCCTATAGTTGTGCGCGTGACGAATATAAAGGAAAGACAGCACGGGTGTTTCTCGATGCCAACGAGAACCCGTATAACAATCCCTACAATCGCTATCCCGACCCTTTGCAGCTCGACCTAAAGGCGAAGCTGTCTCAAATCAAGGGCGTTGCCGTGGAAAATATGTTTCTCGGCAACGGCAGCGATGAGGCAATAGACTTGGTCTACCGCATCTTCTGCCGTCCACAAATAGATAATGTGGTAGCGATAGAACCCACCTACGGCATGTACCGCGTGTGTGCCGACGTCAACGATGTGCTCTATCGTCCAGTGATGCTCGACGACAACTACCAGCTCAATGCCGATCGTCTGCTCGCCGCTTGCGACCGCCACACCAAGGTAGTGTGGCTCTGCTCACCCAATAACCCTACGGGCAATGCCCTCAACCGCGACGAAATCGTCAAAGTGCTCACCCACTTCGATGGCATCGTAGTGCTCGATGAGGCTTATAGCGACTTCTCTTCAGAGCCGACATTCCGCGGTGAGCTGGCGCAATATCCCAACATCATCATCCTCAACACGATGAGTAAAGCATGGGGTTGTGCCGGCATTCGATTGGGCATGGCATTTGCCAGCACCGACATCATTGACTTGTTTAACAAGGTAAAGTATCCCTACAACGTGAACTTACTCACGCAAGACATGGCCAACGAGATGATAAGCGACCCGATGGAGGTGGTGCGCTGGGTGAAAATGCTCAACCAGGAGCGTACCCGCATGATGAATGCTTTTGCCGAACTGCCAGCTTGCGAGAAGGTGTATCCCACAGATGCCAACTTCTTCTTGGCTAAAATGACCGACGCTAACGACATCTACCGCTATCTCATCGAGGATGGCATCATCGTGCGCAACCGCAACCGCGTGAAGCTCTGTGCCAACTGCTTGCGCATCACCATCGGCACAAAGTCGGAAAACAACTATCTGCTCGGTGCTATGCGGCAATATAAGGTGGCAGAAAAATAACATTCATGAAGCCTAATCAGGACAAGTGTAGTGTGTATCTCTAATCATAGACAGAAAAAGAATGGACATTATCATTGACGATTTTGAGCATAGCGTCACCGACAAAATGCAGCAAAACAAGGAGAATCCGCATTTTCCCCAATTGGAAACCTACGGCATTACCGAAGAGAAACTCAACGACTACCTCTTCGACAAGCAGGCTATCATCGATGCGGATGCCGACTTGCGCAAGAAATACACCATCTACGGTTTCTTGCTCATCTTTCCCGTCATCGTGGCGCAAGCCTTTGTCAACGGGGCTTTGCCGCTGCTGATGAGTCTCGGAGGCGGTGCTTGCCTGTGCGGCATCTACTTTGTGGTCAGCAAACTAGTGCGCCATTGGCGACTGAAACGCATCTCCACGCCGCAGTTAGAACGATTTGTGAACGACGTGCTTGCCTTTCAAGAATAATTTTGACAAGCATCTAATAAATGAAAGCGTGCGCTTCTCCAACTGGAAAAGCGCACGCTCTTTATTTTATCTTCTGTTATGGTT
>CAVKQP010000257.1:0-2731 GCA_963658165.1 Clostridium sp. CAG:302
CGCTTGCCTTGGTCGATGAAGCGATAGTTGAACAAGTTGACACTCAGATGCGGCTTACACACCTCTTCGATGACCACCTTGACCTTACCCGTAGGCACATCGATGCGACACAGTTGGATGGTATCGACCGAACGGCTACGGCGAGTAAACCATAGAGTCTGCTCTGTGCGGTTATAATCGAGCGCCACATTCTGGTCTTTGAAACGATCAATGTCAAGGAAGCGTCCCTCGTCCTTGTCGGCAGCATACCACCAAAGTTTAAAACGGCGCACACCCTTTTCGTTGGGCAGAGGCATCTTCTTGGTGATGAGTTTGGGGCGAGGCTGCGCTAGCGAATTGATGATATAGAGTTCACCCACCTCACTATCGTCCGTGATAAAGTCGAGATAGATATGGCCGAGCCAAAAGCCTGCGGCATTACCCTCTTTGACTTCATCTTTCTTAGAACGATAGCAATAAGAATCGTATTCCTTTCCATCGTTGGTGAGTTTCTTGAGCGTGCCGGTCTTATTGTTGCGTACATAGAGATTGTAGCGGTCTCCAAGCATCGTATAGAGCGAATCGGTGGAGGAAGAAGAGCGACCATAGCTTGGCAATGCATGACGAGGTTCCTTCTTTTCTATTGTGGTGTCCATGGCAAGAACATCCGACTGGCGGTCGTAGACCATTCGTTTACCATGCGAACGCCAATAGAAGCGCGAGGTGTCGCCCTGCCGGAAGTCGATGCCATAAAGTTTCAACTGTTTCTCTGTGAGTGAAGAGTCGCCAGTAAGATTGGTGTATTGGCGGATAAACGATGGAATGTCCTTGATAAGCGGTTGCGACTTGCCATCCTTAGGGTCCAACAAGAACATCTCTTTCTTGCCGTTTTGTGTGCGATCGAAAGAAATAAACGAGGTCTTCCCTATCCACGAAGGAGTAACCGCAGAAGCATAATAGTGTGACGAAACATTCTTTTCTGAAGCTCGCTCTGCCTGCTGCCAATGTATGCCGTCACCTTGCCAAGCGCAAACGGGCAAGGAAACTATGGCTGCTGCCAACAACAAATATCTTCCGCTTTTCATTTCACAAGTTCTTTCACTACGTTCAACATGTCTATACAACCTCCACTGACACACTTTCCTTGCTCGCCATTTTTGCGGACTGTGCGCATCAGCAACTGCTTGATTTCTGTCGCTTTGAGTTTGGGAAAATAGGCACGCAACAAGGCTGCCACACCGCTCACAACAGGAGCGGCAACGCTTGTGCCTTGAGATAGTTCATATTTGTCACCAGGGAAGGCAGAAGCAATGTCTTCACCAGGAGCAAGCACATCTACGTTCGTCGCACCATAGTTGGAGAACTTGCAGGTGAGTCCTTTCTCGTTGGACGCTCCCACACGAATGAAGTTGGGATAAGCCTTACCTTGAGCATCCTTGCCTGTAGGATAGTATGCCACAGAGTCGATGTTGAGACCATTGTTGCCTGAGGCATTGACCACCAGCACATCATGTTTGGCAGCGTAAGCGATGGCATTGTTAACCATCTGAGGTGTGGGGGACTGAAACTTTCCGAGACTGATATTGATGACCTTAGCACCATTATCAACGGCATAGCGGATGGCTGTTGCCACGTCTTTGTCATATTCGTCACCATCGGGACTTGCACGGAGTATCATCAATTGCGCCACGCCATCGGCCACTCCAGCAAAGCGTTTGTCGTTGCCGCCATTACCTCCTACAATGCCTGCCACAAAGGTTCCGTGATCGCATCCATCGACAGTAAGCGTATGGTTGCCATAGTAGATATCGTTGGCATCTTCCATATTGTCGCCCATGAGTAGGCGTTTGTCTTGGGCATTCTCAATGCCATCGATACGGGTCTTCATGAGTTTCAGATTGGCCAACTGGTCCTTGAGGTAGTCGGTCCATAGCGTAGACTTCTTCGTGCGGAGTAGGTCGGTATAGAGCATCTGGCAGTAATCATTCCACAACGTATCGTTCACTTCAGCATGGATTAGTCCCGCCAAAGTAAGCGTGTCAGTGTGAATGTTGTTACGCTGCATGAGGGAGTCCATGATTTCAATGGCAGCCACCTTCTGTGCGTTGAACTTATAGAACGTAAGGTAACCATTGATTCCCGCTTTCTTGCGCATCTGCATATAGTAATCATACTCCTTTTTGTCGATAGCATCCTCACGCTTCACGTCCTTGTATTTGGGATAAAGGCGCTTGAACTGGCGGTATTCCTCGGTTCCTGCACTAGTCATGTTGAACGTCCCGTCCTTGGTTCCAAGAAAATTCCAACCGTGGATGTCATCAACATAGCCATTCTTATCGTTATCCACACCATCGAGGCGCTCTTTCTTATTCGTCCAAAAAGCCTTGTTGATATTGGTAGCAGTGGTGTCAGCTCCCGAATCAATAATGCCGACAATAATAGGCTTCTTCACTTTCTTACCTTTAGCATTAAGAAAGTCCAATGCCCCTTTAACGTTAGCGCCTTGCAAAGAATCGTTGCAAAGCAGATGCCAACCCGCCAAAGGTTGTGCTGAAGGCTGCACCTGTGCACTTGCCGTGAATGAAAAAAGAGCAATAAAAAATCCGATGAACTTAATTTTTCCGTTGCTTGACATATGTTGGGTCTATCATAACACTGCCGCCCTGTCCCCATTAGGCAAGCCACTAATAAGAGTAAAGCGTGGGAACTATTGAATACTGTTTCTTCGAGGTTGTGGAAGAACCTTAGCTGA
>CAVKQP010000258.1:0-2708 GCA_963658165.1 Clostridium sp. CAG:302
GCGCGTGGCTACTGAGACAGCCATTGAGAACTCTGTCAGTGTGTTCCACATTGACAACGACGAAGTGAAAGGTCGCATCATCGGTCGTGAAGGTCGCAACATCCGTGCCCTCGAGGCAGCTACTGGTGTGGAAATTGTGGTAGACGACACTCCAGAAGCTATCGTTATATCAGCCTTCGACCCCATTCGTCGTGAAGTGTGCCGCTTAGCTCTCCACCAGTTGGTAGCTGACGGACGCATCCACCCAGCCCGCATCGAGGAAGTGGTAGCTAAAGTGAAGAAGCAACTCGAAAACGAAGTGATTGAAACGGGTAAGCGCACGGCCATCGACTTAGGTATCCATGGTTTGCACCCCGAACTCATCCGCATCATCGGAAAGATGAAATATCGTTCTTCCTATGGACAAAACCTGCTCCAGCACGCCCGCGAAACAGCCAATCTTTGTGCCGTGATGGCTGCAGAGCTCGGTTTGAACCCCAAGAAAGCTAAGCGTGCAGGTCTGCTGCATGACATCGGTAAGGTGCCCGATGAGGAAAGCGAACTGCCTCACGCACTCTATGGTGCCAAGATTGCAGAGAAATATAAGGAGAAGCCTGATATTTGCAACGCTATCGGTGCACACCACGATGAGATTGAGATGAAGACTCTCCTCGCTCCTATAGTACAGGTTTGCGACGCTATCTCAGGTGCACGTCCTGGTGCACGTCGCGAGATTGTAGAAGCCTACATCAAGCGTCTGAACGACCTTGAGGCCATAGCTATGAGTTACCCAGGCGTTACCAAGACCTATGCTATCCAGGCTGGTCGCGAGTTGCGCGTCATTGTAGGTGCTGACAAGATGGACGACAAAGAGTCAGAGTCACTCTCTGCAGAAATCGCCAACAAGATTCAAAACGAGATGACCTATCCAGGGCAAGTAAAGATTACCGTCATCCGCGAAACTCGTTCGGTGGCTTACGCTAAATAAAAACATGCACTAATGCCTTCGGGCTGCAGTAATCATAAAGGATTCCCCGATTGCACATCAGTGAGCAATCGGGGATTTTCTTTTATCAGAAACAAGAGATGCCAAGAAACAATGAAATAGACATGCTTCATGGACCACTATTCATGAAGATTCTGAAATTCGCCATACCACTCGCTGCAAGCAGCATGCTACAGCAACTGTTCAACTCTATCGATGTGGCAGTGGTGGGCAGGTTTGCCAGCAGTCAGGCTTTGGCAGCAGTGGGCAGCAATGGTCCCGTTATCAACTTGCTTATCAATCTCTTCGTAGGCATCTCGATGGGCGCGAATGTGATCATCTCAAATCACATCGGACAAAACGACCACCAACGCATACGCAAGGCTATCAGAACGATATCAGTGGTCAGCATCTTCGGCGGCATCTTCTTATTGTTCCTTGGCGTGTTAACCGCGCGTCCCATACTCGAACTGATGGACACGCCGTCCGATGTGCTCGACATGGCAGTGCTCTATCTGCGCATCTATTTCCTTGGCATTCCCTTCTTCCTAATCTTCAATTTCGGTGCATCCATACTCCGTAGCATGGGTGACACACGGCGCCCACTCTACATATTGGGTATAGCAGGCATCATCAACACGGTGCTCAACCTGATCTTCGTCATTTGTTTTCACATGGGCGTAGCAGGTGTAGCCATCGCCACGGGCATTGCTAACGCAGTGAGCGCTGGTTGCATTGTATGGTTACTAAGACATGAAAAGGCTCCTTTCAGGTTAGACTTCAGAGCCATGAGAATCGACAGAACGGAACTAAAGAGTATCTTGTTCATCGGTGTGCCAGCAGGTATTCAGAGCATGGTATTCTCCTTGTCCAACGTCTTTTTGCAGTCAGCTATCAACTGCTATGGTTCTTCAGCCATCGCAGGGTCGGCAGCTGCACTCAACTTTGAATACTACTGCTATTTCCTTGTAGTGGCTTTCGATGGTGCCGCCATCAGTTTCATCGGACAAAACTATGGTGCTGGACAAAACCAACGCGTGCGCCGCATCTTCTGGATATGCCTTGGAATGGCTATCTTGACGTGTGGCATAGCCAATACACTGTTTGTATGGAACCACAAGTTTGTGCTCAGTTTCTTCTCTGCCGACCCTGAGGTGATCAGATATGGCAGCATCAGAATGAACATGGCGTTGGTATGGCAATGGATTGCATGCATCTATGAGGTCATCGGGTCATCATTGCGCGGCATGGGCAAGTCGCTCTTACCTGCCATCATTACCATATTCGGCACTTGTGCCGTCCGCATCGGATGGGTGTTTCTATGGTGTCCCTATCACCACGACTTCAAATGGCTGCTCAGCATCTACCCGACCACATGGGTACTCACAAGCATTCTGATGTCGCTCGCCTTTTACAAGACCTATGGAGGATTAAAGACGGATGCTTGCGATAGCTAAAAGTTCTTATACTTACTTTTCTGTATTCTTACTTATGTAAGAATGTCTCTTTCACAAATGAAACGCTATCTGAACACGGGACGCGCGGGGAATCCGTAGTGCCTTCCCGACTCATCGTTATTGATGGTATCTCGACAAAAGCCCATGCAATAGAACTTGTTCTTCATCTTCGTCCCCACAGTGGATCCGAGGTAGAAGCCGATAGAATCTTGCTCCTGCTTGTCATTGTTCAGGTAGCCGAAGGAGATCATGCGGATGCTCTTCCCGTTGCGCTTGCTCTTCACGAT
>CAVKQP010000259.1:0-2668 GCA_963658165.1 Clostridium sp. CAG:302
GCAGCCAAGTGCATGGAGGTTATCAACCATCCGAACGCCCATTTCATCAGCGACATCGAACCACTCGCCAAGAACATGTTCCCCCTGGCCGAAAAACGAATGGCCAACGAACAGTTTGAAGACGTGGCATACTTCGCGCCTTTCTACCTGAAAAGCTTTGTGGCGAAGATGCCTAAAAAACTCATTTAAGACAGTATGGACATTAAAGGTTTAGACTACAACACCACGCGAGAGAAGTTGGTGATGCCCGAATATGGGCGGGAAGTGCAGAACATGGTAGACCATGCTCTCACCCTACCCACCAAGGAAGAACGCCAGAAATGTGCGGAAACCATCATCGCCATCATGAGCCGCATGATGCAACAGAACCAGAACGACCTCAATTTCCAGCGGAAACTTTGGGATCATCTCGCCATTATGAGCGGTTTTAAGCTCGACATCGACTACCCATATGACATCAAGCAAGCTGAAGAGTTTGCCACTAAGCCCGAGCCTATCCCCTATCCCATGTCGCATATCCCTGTGCGTCACTATGGGAAAATGCTTTTTGAGACATTCAACAAGCTGAAAACCATGGAGCCGGGAAAGGAGCGCGACGAACTGGCAAAGCTCACCGCCAATCAAATGAAGCGCGACTTGATGCAGTGGGGACACGGATCGAGCGACGACGCAAAGGTAGTTGACGACCTCGCCAGGTTTACCGACGGAGCCATACAATTGGACCTGCGCACCTTCAAGTTCGACAAGATCGTGCCGATAACTGCCAACCAGACGAGCAACAAGCGCAAGAAGAAATAGGAGCGAGCCTCTCCACCAAACATCCACACACACTATGGAATCATTTATCATTGAGGGTGGGCACCCGCTAAGCGGCACCATTCAGCCACAAGGAGCCAAGAACGAGGCTCTTGAAGTGATATGCGCCACATTGCTGACAAGCGAAGAGGTGCGCATCAAGAATATTCCCGACATCCTTGACGTGAACAATCTCATACAACTTCTGCGCGACATCGGCGTGGAGGTGAAGCAACTCACGCACCATGAATATTCGTTCAAGGCAGACCAACTGAACCTTGAATATCTGGAAAGTGACGACTTCATCAAGAAGTGCGCCGCCCTACGCGGCAGCGTACTGATGATTGGACCGCTGCTCGGACGCTTCGGCAAAGCCGTCGTAGCACAGCCTGGAGGTGACAAGATAGGTCGCCGCCGACTCGACACCCACTTCCTCGGCTTCAAGAATCTCGGTGCTAAGTTTGGCTATATCGATGAGAGGCACGTGTATGAAATCAACGCACAGCAGTTGAAAGGATGCTATATGTTGCTCGACGAAGCATCGATCACGGGTACTGCCAATATCATTATGGCTGCCGTACTCGCGAAGGGGACCACCACCATCTACAATGCAGCGTGTGAGCCCTATATCCAACAGCTATGTCATCTGCTCAACCAAATGGGTGCTAACATCAGTGGCATCGGTTCCAACTTGCTCACCATCGTGGGAGTAGAGGCATTGCATGGAGCACGCCACCATATACTTCCCGACATGATTGAGGTGGGATCGTTCATCGGTATGGCTGCCATGGTAGGCGATGGAGTGCGCATCAAGAACGTTTCGGTGCGTGACCTCGGCATCATACCCGAAGCTTTCCGTCGGCTGGGTGTGAAGATTAAAGTGGATGGCGACGACCTCTTCATACCGCACCAAAACCACTACGAGATAGACTCCTTCCTCGACGGATCATTCATGACACTGAGTGATGCACCGTGGCCAGGTCTCACTCCCGACCTCATCAGCGTGTTGCTCGTGGTTGCCACGCAAGCACGAGGAAGCGTATTGTTCCACCAGAAGATGTTTGAGAGCCGACTGTTTTTCGTCGACAAGCTCATCGACATGGGCGCACAGATCATTCTCTGCGACCCACACCGCGCTGTGGTGGTAGGTCACGACCACAAAATACGCCTACGGGCAGGTCGCATGACCAGTCCAGACATACGTGCCGGTATCGCCTTACTTATCGCTGCACTCAGTGCAAACGGCACCAGTCGCATCGACAATATCGCACAGATAGACCGTGGATACCAGGATATTGAGCACCGACTCAACAAACTCGGAGCAAGAATCAAGCGTGTGGACGCATAACACAAGCAGGGTGAAATGATCAGAAAAGAAGACGTATATAAAATAGGTAGGTTAGGTAAGCCTCACGGCGTGTCGGGTGAAGTGTCGTTTATGTTTGACGACGATGTGTTCGACCGCACAGATGCCGACTACCTCATACTTGATATCGATGGCATTCTGGTGCCTTTCTTTATCGAAGAATACCGATTCAAGGGCAGCGAAACCTCCATCATGAAGTTTTGCGACATCGACACTCAGGAAAGAGCAGCAGAACTAACAGGGTGCGATGTCTACTTTCCACGCCACATAGCCGACGAGGACGACGACAATGTATCGTGGGCTGAAATCATCGGATTCACGCTTATCAATGGCGAAACAGGTCAAGCAATCGGACGCATCGCGCATGTAGACGACGCCACCATCAACATTTTGTTTGGCGTAGAGAAGCCCGATGGTGACGAAATACTCATTCCTGCATCCGAAGAACTAATCAACGACGTAGACAAGCAACGCCGCACCATCACCATCATGGTGCCAGAAGGGTTG
>CAVKQP010000260.1:0-2668 GCA_963658165.1 Clostridium sp. CAG:302
TGGCCAACGCACTAGGCTGCGATGACGATTGCACTATAGTGCGTTGGCCATCGCAGCCTAGTGCATTTTTTATAGGGATTACTTAGCCTGACTCTTAAGATGCTTTTTTCAGGGCTTTTCAGCTGCTGCGTTCCAAAATAAAAACTGGGCTATTTGTTTAATATTCCGTGCATTTGCACTATCTTTGCATTTAAAATCACGAACATGCCCGACATCTCACAATATTTCCCGATATCAGACCCTACGTTGATCTTCTTCGTAGTGCTGCTCATCATTCTCTTCGCCCCCATCATTATGGGCAAACTGCGCATCCCGCATATTATTGGAATGGTGTTGGCGGGCACACTCGTGGGCAAGTATGGACTTAACATCTTGGCGCGTGACGATTCGTTTGAGTTGTTCGGCAAGGTAGGCATCTACTACATCATGTTTCTTGCCGCACTGGAGATGGACACGAGCGGCATCATGCGCAACAAGACGCGCTATTTGGTGTTCGGTCTGCTCACATTCATTGTTCCTTTCCTACTATCCTTTGCCACAGGTTTTTATCTACTTCACTACACATCGACGGCATCACTCCTATTGGGATGTATCATGTCTTCAAACACCTTGATTGCCTACCCCATCGTGTGCCGCTACGGACTGCAAAAGAAGCCCAGCGTGTCGCTCAGCGTGGGAGCATCGATGTTGGCTTTGTTCATCTCGTTGGTCACATTGGCAGCCATCGTCGGTTCGGTGAGCGGAGCGACGGGCGTGGCCTATTGGATATGGTTCGTAATGAAATTCGCCCTGTTCTGCGCCAGCATGATATGGGCAGTACCAAGGATAACCCGTTGGTTTCTGCGCCGCTACTCCGACGCCGTGATGCAGTTCATCTTCGTTCTTGCCATCATGTTCCTCAGCGCAGCCCTTTCTGAGGCTATCGGCTTGGAGGGAATCTTCGGAGCCTTCTTCGCTGGTATGTTGCTCAACCGCTACATACCGCAGGTGTCGCCGCTGATGAACCGCATCGAGTTTATCGGCAATGCCATCTTCATTCCCTACTTTCTGATCGGTGTGGGCATGCTCATCGACGTGAAGTTGCTCTTTGCTGGCGGTAGCATCATCTGGTCTACAGTCTGCATTGTGGTCATCGGCACCCTTGCCAAAGCCATTGCCGCCTATGCGTCGAGCTTCAGTTTCAAGCTACCGCTCTCTTCAGGGCACATGATGTTTGGCCTCACCTCTGCCCATGCGGCAGGAGCCATCGCCATGGTAATGATTGGCATGAACTTGCATGCGCCCGACGGCTCTGTGCTGGTAAACAATGATATGCTCAACAGCGTGGTGCTGATGATTCTGTTCACCTGCATCATCAGTTCGCTGATGACCGAACGCTCCGCCCAGCGCATTGCGCTCCGTGACAAGGACGAGCAGATAGAACACAGTAAGAAGGTGGACGACGAGAAGATCATCATCCCCGTTAAATATCCAGAATATGCCGACACACTCCTCCACTTGGGCATCATGATGCGCAACCCGAAGCTAAACCGCGGCTTGGTTTGCTTGAACGTGGTCTATGACGACAAGGACGTGCGGCGCAACCAGGAGAAGGGACGCAGGTTGCTCGACCATCTCGCTGCCACAGCAAGTGCTGCCGACGTGAAGATACAAACCCAGGTGCGCATTGCCGCCAACATTGCCAACGGCATCAAGCATGCCTTCAAGGAGTTTGAAGCATCGGAAATCATTCTTGGTCTCCACAACCACGGTGATGTGGAAAAGGCCTTTTGGGGCGATTTCCAACAGAGTCTCTACAACGGACTGAACCGCCAGATCATCTTGGCACGCTTCAACCAACCGCTCAACACCCTGCGCAGCATACAGGTAGTAGTGCCCTCGAGGGCGGAATTCGAAACAGGTTTCTACCGATGGTTGGAACGCTTAGCACGGTTGGCAGAGAACTTGGACTGCCGCATTGAGTTCCACGGTCGCCAAGAATCGTTGTCACTCATCGGGGAATATGTGAGAAACAGGCACGCCAACGTGCGGGCAGAATACACGCTGATGGGCCATTGGAACGAATTGCCACAACTGGCATCTACCGTCAAGGAAGACCATCTGCTCGTGGTGGTTTCTGCCCGAAAGAGCACGGTATCATACAAGCCAGCCATCGAGCGGCTCCCCATGGAACTGACCCAGCATTTCACAGGCAAGAATGTGATGATCGTCTTCCCCGAACAGTTTGGCGAACAACCTTTGGAAACCATGACCTTCGCCGAACCTCAGCATCAGGAAGAGCGCAGTGCCTACGACGCATTGCGTGAGTGGTTTCACAAGAAAATGAGATAATAAAGAAAAATCATTATGATAGACATTCAAGGAATAACCAAGAGTTTCGGCTCGCTACAGGTGCTCAAGGGCATCGACCTGCACATCAACAAGGGCGAAGTGGTGAGCATTGTTGGTCCGAGTGGTGCGGGCAAGACCACCTTGCTGCAGATCATCGGCACACTCGACAAACCCGATGGTGGCAGCATCACCATCGACGGCATCGACGTGATGCATCTCTCCACCTCCAAACTATCTGAGTTCCGCAACAAGCACATCGGCTTTGTCTTCCAGTTTCACCAGTTGCTGCCCGAATTCACAGCCATCGAGAACATCATGATTCCTGCCTATATTGCAG
>CAVKQP010000261.1:0-2656 GCA_963658165.1 Clostridium sp. CAG:302
CCCATCATCCGAATCGACAACATCCGTGTGGTTCCCAATAAATAACCTATAAAACGAAACAAACATGAAAAAGATCAAGAATATATTAGCACTGTTAGTGGTAGCCCTCATGGGGCTATCGCTGGCAGCCTGCAGCGAGGACGATCTCGACACCAATCAATATCAAGGTGGTGTTCACCTCAATGTATATGGTCCTCAGCCTGTGATGCGCGGTGGTCAGCTCCGCTTCTTGGGTAGCAACCTCGACCAGATTGCCCAGGTTCAGCTTCCCGGTTGCGACCCTATCACCAACATCGAAGTGGTAACTGCCGGTATTCCTAGCGAAATCAGAATCACCGTGCCCAAGGATGGTCCACAGGTGGGATATGTAACGCTCATCACCAAGACGGATGAAGAAATCACAACCAAGACCAAGCTCACCTACGAGGAGCCCATCGTCTTCGAATCATTCTCTCCTGAGAGCGTAATGCCAGGCGAGACCCTCGCCATCAATGGTGATTATCTCAACCTCGTTCACATGATAGAGTTTGCAGATGGCGTACGAGTTCCCGAGAAAGAGTTTGTATCTCACTCTCGCTATAAGATTGAGGTCGTAGTTCCAGAGGAGGCACGCACAGGTAAGGTCAACCTCTTCGACCTCGATCTCACTACCGTAGAGAATTCTGGCAATGCCATCTATAACATCATTGCTACCGACAAGGCTCTCAACGTAGGTACTCCTACCATCACCAAGTGGGCTTCACCACGGGGCGAGGCTGAGTTGACAGGAGAAGTAACTGCCAAGATGGGTGAGACCATCACCGTAACGGGTGCTCACTTTGGCTTGGTCAGCAGTTTGCGTTTCACTCCTAAGGAGGACGACACAAATGGCAAAGAAGTTGAGACTACAGATTTTGAAGTAAGTGAAGACGGAACAGTCTTGAAATTCACACTCCCAGCAGAAGCTGCAGATGGCGATTTCAAATTGGTTGCTCGCTCAGGCGTTGAGATTCCTGTAGGAACATTAAACACCGTTGCTCCATCTAATTGTGTTGCCACTCCTTCCCCAGTGAAGGCGGGTCAGCCTCTGACTATTACAGGTAAAGACCTCGACGTCGTTGACAACATTTCAATGAGCAATGTTGAGGGAGAAATCAAATTTACAGTCAACGAGGATGGAACAAAGCTCACCATCGAAAGCGTACCTGAGACAGCACTGGAGGGCAACCTCGTATTGCGCATGAAGAATGGTAAGGGCGTAGAAGTTCCTTTCACTCTCGTTAAGCCTGTTGTTACAGGATATGAGCCTTCAACTGTAAATGCTGGTGGCGCACTCATCATCAAGGGTACAGACCTAGACTTGGTGAAGAAAGTACAATTTGGTGAGGGTTCTGACGAAGTAGAAGTTAAGCCTGCTACAGATGGAAAGAGCATCACGCTGACCGTTCCTATGAACGCAAAATCAGGCAAACCAACTCTTACATTGTCTAATGGTACAACTGTGGAAGGTGCAGAATTGACCATCAATGAAGCCGAGTTCTGCTATGCCACGGTACTTCCAGATGCAGATGCCGAGAACAAGGCTGGCGCAACTATGACCATTAAGATTGCCAACAACGATAAGTTGACTGACGTCACAATGAACGACAAGAAGTGTCAGTACATCTTGACAGGTGAAAACAAAGATGAATTGATTATTGGTATTCCAGATGAGACACCAGAAAATGGTAAACTTACTTTGGTTTCTTCAAATGGTAAGATTACATACGATATTGCCATTATCCCTGCAACAAAAGTGAACAAGACTCTTTGGAGTGGTTTGATAGACCTTGGTTGGAACGAACCAAATGCCATTTACTTGAATGCTAGTGCATTCGATGGCATTCCTGCAGGAGCTAAGATGACTCTTACCTATACAGTAAATGCAGGTGTTTGGACTCAAATATGGTTTGAGGCAGGTGACGATGTACACTTGGTATTCACTGACACCACTGATGGAGCTTTGGCATTCGACCGCAGCATCGTGCCTACAGACGTCTACGGATGGAGTGATAATGAAAATCGTACATTTGAAACAACTGTTATCCTTACTCAGGATATTTTAAACCTGATCAAAGACAAGGGCATCTTCAATATCCGTGGTGGAAACGGTGGAGGCACATACCTCACCAAACTTACAGTTTCATACGAGAGAAGCTTGGAGAAAGACTTAGCCAGCGACATTACCCTAATGGATGGCAATGGTTTGAAATATCCATTCGCCTTCACCTGGAGTGACGCAGGTCGTTTCAACTTATCCACAGACTATTTGAAATCACTAGGTGCAAAGAAAGGATCCAAGCTGTTATTCTACAAGGATCCATCTAGTAAGGGACAAATCCAAATCAATGATAGCGGCTGGACTGCATTATACTATATCAGTGATTGGAGTCAGACAGAATCTGTACTTGTACAAGAGTTTGATGACAAGGTTATGGATGCTGTAAACAATGGTGGTCTCGTTATCCAAGGAGAAATAGCAGGAGTGACTAAGATTGCATTTCTTAAATAAGGAATAAATATCAAGAACTTCTTTAACAAAACAAACAAAAACAAAGATAACTATGAGAAAGTATCATATATTATCAGCGCTGGCAATGGCAGCAGTGACCTTCGGGGTCACTGCTTGCGCCGACAC
>CAVKQP010000262.1:0-2655 GCA_963658165.1 Clostridium sp. CAG:302
GGTCCAGTCCCAAGCGTGCTCGAGAAACTCGTCGCGGGTCAGGTCAGTCTTCTTGATGCCTTCCTGCGCCAACTTGTTTACCACCTTTGCCTCGGTGGCTATGGAAGCGTGGTCCGTACCCGGCACCCAGCAGGCATTCTTGCCTTCCATGCGTGCACGACGCACCAAAATGTCTTGTATTGTATTGTTGAGCATGTGGCCCATGTGGAGCACGCCTGTTACATTTGGCGGTGGAATGACGACGGTGTAGGGTTCACGTCCGTCAGGTTTGCTACTGAACAGCTTGTTGTCAAGCCAGTACTGATACCATTTCGACTCCACTTCTTTCGGGTCATACTTACTTGCTAATTCCATTTGTTTATCTTGTTTTATTCAGTTGTATACATAAAAACGGTGCAAAGTTACTTAAAATCCACGGAAAAGATGTACATTTGCAACATTAAATTGATGTTATTATGCATACGAGAGAAGAAAAACTGGAAGCGTTCGGGCGCTTACTTGACGTTTTGGACGACCTCCGCGAAAAGTGTCCGTGGGATAGAAAGCAGACCAACGAGAGTCTTCGTCCCAACACAATAGAGGAAGTCTATGAGCTATGCGATGCGCTGATGAAGGGAGATCGCAAGAACACGTGCAAGGAATTGGGCGATGTGTTGGAGCATGTCATCTTCTATTCCATCATAGGAAGCGAGACCAACGATTTCGATATTGCCGATGTGTGCAACAAAGAGGCAGACAAGCTCATCTTCCGCCACCCTCATATCTATGGCGGACAGCAGGCTGACTCTGCCGAAGAAGTGCTCCAAAACTGGGAGCAAATCAAACTAAAGGAGAAAGACGGCAACACCCGCGTGCTCTCTGGTGTGCCCGAAGCACTGCCTAGTGTCATTAAGGCCTATCGCATGCAGGACAAAGCGCGCAACGTAGGCTTCGATTGGAAGGACAAAGATGACGTTTGGGACAAGGTGCGCGAGGAGCTAGACGAACTGGAAGTGGAACTGAAGAAAGGCGATAAAGACAAGTCTACACGCGAATTGGGCGACTTCCTCTTCAGCGTAATCAACGCCGCTCGACTCTATCATCTCAATCCCGACAATGCTCTAGAGCTGACCAACAGCAAGTTTCGTCGCCGCTTCAACTACGTAGAAGACCATTCCATCAAAGCAGGAAAGCCGCTTACGGAGATGACCCTCGAGGAGATGGATGCCTTGTGGAACGAGGCGAAGAAACAGGAAACCAATGAATAAAACGAGGAACAGTATGAAAAAGCACTTGATAATCTTGGCAATAGCTGCGCTATCTGTGGCAGCTTGCCACAACGGAAAGACCCAACAGGCCTCGGATAAGGACTCTACGCAGACCGCACTACTGGAAGATGGCGACAGCACCGTCTATGGTGTGTGTGGCGAAGGTACTGCTATGCACACACTGCAACTCGTCAAGGCGAGTGGCGACACGCTCAACTACTTGATTGATGTCGATGTGCAGACCGACGTGCAAGGCGGATTGATGGTGGGCGACCAACTTGCTGTGTATGGCAAGAAGAATGCCGACGGCGAAAACGAGGCACGAACGATTGTCAATCTCACCACATTAATTGGTAAGTGGACTAGCATTGACAAGAATTTCGAGATACAAGAAGGAGGCGTGGTGCAGTCGTTTGTCAAGGCAGAAAGCCACCCCTACACCTCTTGGCGCATCTACAACGGCAAGCTCATACTCAATGCAGACACCTTCAAGATAGACGTGCTCGGAGCCGATTCGCTCTATTTGGAAAGCAGAACAGGCATCTTTGCCTATAAGAGACAGAAGTAGACGAGGCGGCAAATCATGGAATCTTTTAAAGTTCACATACTCGGTTGCGGTAGCGCACTGCCCACCCTCCGTCACTATGCCTCCTCGCAGGTGGTCGAAGTGAGGGAGAAAATGTTCATGATAGATTGTGGTGAGGGTACGCAGATACAGTTGCGCCGTTCACGCATCCGCTTCACCAAGATAGGCGCCGTGTTTGTTTCCCACTTGCATGGCGACCACTGCTTCGGACTGATCGGCATGATTTCCACCTTCGGCATGCTCGGACGCACAGCCACACTCCGTGTCTACGCCCCGAAAGAATTGGGTCCTATGCTCGACAACATGATACAACTTTTCTGTCAAGGACTTGACTTCAAGGTGGAATTCCACCCTGTAGACACCACTCAGCAGGCTGTTGTCTATGAAGATAGAAGCATCACCGTGGAGACCATACCCCTTCAGCATCGTGTGCCGTGCTGCGGTTATCTCTTTCGAGAGAAGCCCACGCTGCCCCACATACGCCGTGACATGATCGACTGCTTTGAGATTCCCATCAGTCAGATACAGAACATCAAGAACGGCGCAGGCTGGACCACCCCCGACGGCGTGGTCATTCCGCACGAACGACTCACCATGCCAGCAGAACCTCCACGCTCTTATGCCTATTGTTCCGACACGCGCTATATGCCAGAACTCAGCAAGGTAGTAGAAGGGGTGAGCACGCTTTATCATGAAAGCACATATCATAGCCGCGACATAGCCCGCGCCCAGCTTTATCATCACACCACTGCTGCTCAGGCTGCCATGGTGGCTCGCGATGCCCATGTGGGCAAGCTCTTGCTCGGACACTACTCTGCGCGC
>CAVKQP010000263.1:0-2653 GCA_963658165.1 Clostridium sp. CAG:302
ATCTCATACCAATAGGATGAAGCACTCCAATCGTTCTCAATGAAAAATGCGTGGTCACGATAAGGCAGGGGAGCCACCTTGATCATGTCAATGTCTGCCCAATCCACGTCTGCCCCGAAATCTCGCATCGTAGAAAGTGTCAAGTCGATGTAAGGACGCGACACGATGTCACCTGTCAAGTGCAGTTCCAAGCCTTTCTGAAGCATCGGACCTATCATCAATAGCGCCGAAATGTATTGCGAGCTGACGTTTCCTTCTATCTCCAAACGCCCCCCATCGAGTTGTCTTCCCTTGATGCGCAAGGGAGGAAAACCCTCGTTTTCTTCATATTGTATATCGGCTCCCAATCGTCTGAGTGCATCCACGAGCACCTTGATAGGACGATGTTTCATTCTGTCCGTACCAGTTATCACATGCTCACCTGGCGTCACAGACAGATAGGCGGTCATAAATCGCATCGCCGTTCCTGCTGCCTTGATGTTGATTACCTCAGGCATGTCACGCAGCGCACGCGTTATTACTTCCGTGTCGTCGCAGTCAGAGAGGTTCTCGGGCAGTGTCTGTCCATGAGATAGTGCATGAATAACCAACGCCCGATTGCTGATACTCTTAGACGCAGGCAGGTCGATGGTTGTATTTATATGTTGTGGAACTTTGAAGGAGTACTGCATTTTCGTGTTGTTTCTATGTGGTTTTAGAATACAAAATTACGAATTAATATCGTGATGAACAACTTTCACAATGAAATAAAACTGAAAGAACAAAAAGAAAATTGCCTTGCCACAGTCAGCCTAACGCCTTCTGTCAGCAAAGCAATCTTATTGTTGTTCAAATGATATGTTCTATTAACTATATCGAAGTATTTGTCCTGGACGCAGACGGATGCTCTTGCCGATGTGGTTAAGCTTACAAATCTCGTTCACCGTCACGCCGCGCTTGCGAGCGATAGACTCAAGTGTCTCACCTTTAGACACCTTGTGATAACGTGGATCTGCCATCTCGCCAGCTTGCATATTGGGGGCTGTCTCGCCGACAACATCACTCCTGGAGTATCCGCCATTGCCCACCTTACCACGAAGACGAGTAGCCAATTCAGACTCTTCGGCATAGGTATTCTTGTTGTAGGTGAAATAGTCACCCGTTACATCCTGATTGCGGAAGTCGAAAAGAAGGGCTGGGTTGAGCGCAACACCACAAAGACGTGTTTCAAAGTGCAAGTGTGAGCCCGTGCTTCGACCCGTATTGCCACCCAATCCGATGGGGTCTCCTGCTTTCACAGTCTGGTTTTCGTCAACGAGCCACTTCGACATGTGACCATAAATGGTTTCCAATCCATTATAATGTCTGATTACCACGTAGTTTCCATAGCCCCCTGCTTCATAGCGAACCATTCTCACCTTACCCGAAAAAGCGGCGCGGATGGTATCGCCGATATACACTTTGATGTCGAGACCTTTATGCTGGCGTCCCCAACGACTACCGAAATTGCTCGTCACCACGCGACTTGGAGTCGGCATACAGAAGTGGCGCAAACTGATGCGAATAGAATCTGGCAGTGGAGAAGCCTTGTGTGCGTAGTGATTATCCCAATCTTCATACAAGTCTGCAGCCGGATTTTGCAGGTTTTCCTTCTCTACTATGCTTTGAAGGGCGAGCGTGTCTACGGCTTTCATTTTCTTGTCTACTGGTGCTTGGCGAGCGAGAAGGTCTTGTCCCGACATAGGCAGAGCCGCCCATACCAACATGGATGTTATTGTAATTTTCTTAATTATCTTCTTTATAAACATATTCATTCAAGGTTAATCCGCCGTAGTTGGCGAACGTGATTAGCTTGTCAAAAAAAGGATTGTCGAACAGTACAAATGTTCAACAATTTGTAAACGACTTTGCAAATATAGCAAAAATGTTGCAAAAATGTGTCGCGGTTAACAGTTTTTCTTGCAACTTTAACGCTTCATGTAAGCCACACGTGATTAAATTAACGTTTGATAAGACTTCAATACTGTGCTTCCTATGCAAATAAAACGTGCTCATCCTCAATATTTTCCATCTTTTTCTCTTTCTCGTGAAGAAATATTAAGAGATAGCCGCCCAATTGATATTGGTCTTTCGAAGTGCGGCAAGCCGGTCCCAAAGCATCTGATAGAAGGGATTTTCACACCGCGGATCGGCATCAATAATCTTCTGCGCTTCATCACGGGCAAGCTGCACCAGTTGTCCATCTCGGGCAATATCGGCAATCTTCAGGTCGAATGCCACACCGCTTTGCTGCGTTCCTTCCAAGTCGCCAGGGCCTCGGAGTTTCAAGTCGGCCTCGGCTATGCGGAAACCATCGTTGGTTTCGGTCATGATATCTATGCGCTTACGCGTTTCTTCGCTCAACTTATAACCTGTCACCAAGATGCAGTAGCTCTGGTCGGCACCGCGGCCCACACGTCCTCGGAGTTGGTGTAGCTGTGACAATCCGAACCGTTGAGCGTCGAGAATGACCATCACCGAAGCATTAGGCACATTGACCCCCACCTCGATCACCGTGGTGGCAACGAGTATTTGTGTCTCTCCGCTCACAAACTTCTGCATTTCTTCCTCTTTCTCTTTCGGCTTCATCCGCCCGTGTACCTTACTTAATTTAAATTCGGGGAATGCCTCGCAC
>CAVKQP010000264.1:0-2640 GCA_963658165.1 Clostridium sp. CAG:302
CCTTAGTGGTGTTCCAATAGATGTCGAACGTTCCATTGATGCGTCCACGGAGGAATCCGTAGTCGATACCGAAGTCACGGGTGATGGTAGTTTCCCACTTCAAGTTGGGGTTGGCAATCCACTTGTATTCGAGCATCGAGCTAGCTACATTGCCGAATGATGGGTATTTGGCACTAGCACCGCTGATTTCATAGATGGTCTCATTGAGTCCGCTCTTGATACGGTTGTTACCTGCCGTACCATAGCTCAAACGCATCTTCAAGTTAGAAAGCCAGTTGGCAGTGTTCTTCATGAATGGCTCCTCGCTCACACGCCAAGCGAAGGCTGCTGATGGGAAGTAGCCCCAACGGTTGCCCTTTGCAAACTTAGAGCTAGCATCGGCACGCATGGTCACGGTGAACAGGTAGCGATCGTAGAGTGTGTAGTTGATACGACCGAAGAACGACGCCATGTTGTCCTTGCGTCCGATGGTTGATTCGCTGGGGAGGGCGGTGCCTGCCTGAAGGTTGGCCATGGCTTCGTCCAAAGAGAATGATGTGGGGAATGACACAGAGGTCTGCACGTAGTCTTTGTCTTGTGAACTTGACCACTCCTGACCGAGCAGGAAGTTGAGTTTGTCACCCTTGGTCAGCACGTTCTTGTTGTCATAGGTGAACGTGTTGGCGTTGCGCCAGTTCATGTTGTCGGTGCGGCTGATCTGCACCTGTGGCATACCAGAATAGCCGAACTTAGAGTTCTTACTTGCCAGATTGCCCCATGCCTGGTCGGTCTTTTCAAATGAGAAAGCGTAGCCAAATTCACTGCGGAACGTCACGTGCTTGAATGGAGTCCATGTCAAGCCCACGTTGTAGTTCTGACGGAAGCGGCGCTGTTGCTTGTAGGTGTCGTTGATACGTGCCAACGGCGAGGGGTCGTTGTTGGTCGATGTGTCATCGTCATCATCATTAGAAGATGAGGTGATGGGGTCTATAGGACGGAAGATGATGGTGCGTGCCACAATAGAGCTGGCGGCATTGCTCTCGTTGGTGTCGTTACCAGAACCGAGACCATTCACCACCTGATAGCTCAGACGAGCGTTGAAGTCCATCTTCAACCACTTGTTCAGGTTGGTGTTCAACTTCGCGTTGATGTTGTCCTTAGAGAAATCGGAACCCTGCATGATGCTCTTGTCATCGGTGCGAGAGTAGCTCACGTTAAACTTGGTGTCTTTCGAGCCACCGCTCACGCTTACGTTGTAAATCTGCTGCAAGCCTGTGCGACCGAACAGTTCGTCCTGCCAGTCTGTGCCTTTCACCGATTTCCAAATGTCGAGGTCGTCGTATGAACCATAACCTGCATCGGCGCCACTCTTCTCATACTGATACTTGGCATATTCGTATGGGCTGAGCACACCTACCTCTTTGCTCACCTTGCGTACGCCGAGCGATGCACCGAAGTTCACTTGCACTTTGCCTTCCTTACCACTCTTGGTAGTGATGATGATCACACCATTGGCACCACGTGCACCATAGATGGCAGTGGAAGAGGCATCCTTGAGCACGTCCATCGACTCGATGTCGCTTGGAGCGATGTCGGAGATGCTGCTCACGGGGAATCCGTCTACTATATAAAGAGGTGAATTGTCTTGAGAGAGTGAACCACCACCACGCACACGGATTTTGATGTCAGCGTCGGGTGAACCTTCTGTTTGCATCACGCTCACACCAGCCATCTTTCCTTGAATGGCTTGAGCTGCACTCGACACAGGCACGTTGGCAATGTCTTTGGCTGATACCGATGCTACAGAACCCGTGAGGTCTTTTTTCTTCATTGTACCATAACCAATCACCACCACGTCGTTGAGGCTTGTAGACTCTTCTTCGAGGGTGATGTTTACGGTGCTCTTACCCGACACGTTCACGGTCTTCTGTTTCATACCGATGTAAGACACAATCACCTGATTGCTCTTGCCGGTGAGTTTCAATGTGAACTTGCCGTCGAGGTCGGTCACCGCACCTTGTGCTGCGCCCTTCTCCTTAACAGAAGCTCCGATAATACTCTCTCCAGTCTGGTCAACAACCGTTCCAGAAATCGTTTGCGCAGTGATGGCTGTTGCTATACATAGCAAGACCAATGTCAGCGCAATCCGAACTTTTTTCAAATGTACAGACATAATTTTGATTTATTAAAATTTTAGTTAGGTGTTATTTCCTTGTCTTTTTTATCCTGTGTATTAGAACCTAAGTCTCCTGAAAGATTTCCTCGATGCAAATTTATAGATAGTTTTTTCGATAGTGATTACCTATTTTACCTTTTGTCTGAATACTTTTACGGATTTTTGATTAGATAGGTCCTTCTTTACAGTCTTATTTTTCCAAGTTGCAAAGATAGTATAAAAATTTATCTACTGAACGCTTTTGTATGTTAAAACTACGTAAACGTTTGCGATACGTTTGCGTACACATGCCTATAAATAAGAAAAACATTCGTTACAACGTGTTGTCTCTTAATGGATAACGTGTTGCAACGGAGGCGAAACTATGATGCGGTTTTTATGCCGCGCCGTACAATATTACTTGTTCACATATTCCTTTCCGTTCATGATATACACTCCCTTGAAGTCATCGTCAACGCGCTGACCATTCAGGTTGTGCGTTGGTG
>CAVKQP010000265.1:0-2603 GCA_963658165.1 Clostridium sp. CAG:302
GCTTGGAGGCTTCGGCTCCTTCATGACTCTCTATCGGATTGCCGTCTTCATCAAGTAATATCTCGTCTTCCATGATGCCTGTGCTGTCGCTTTCCTCCGTTTTCTTAGCTGAAGGATAATAGCTGCTGCAGTTGTACATGCCCGAACGGATGTCGTCGTCTTTCGGTTTGCCAAACTTGCCATGGTATTTTCTGAAGGCAGAATCGGCGAGAAGCGATTTCCAGAAATATCCGCAAATGGGCAATGCCGTGCGACTACCTTGTCCGAGAGCACCGGTGCGGAAGTGAATGCAGCGGTATTCTCCACCCACCCAAGCGCCGACAACGAGGTTAGGACTTACGCCCATGAACCATGCATCGGAGTGATTGTTAGACGTACCCGTCTTGCCACCGAAGTCGGTATCGGTATAGGGAGACACGTAACCCCAAAGTGACTGTGAGGTACCGCCTGGTTCTCTCATGCCACCCATGAGCAACTGCTGCATCAGGAAAGCACTCTTGTAGGGGATAACCTGCTGCACTTCATCGGGCGCAGTGTATACTTCGTTGCCGTCCTTGTCTAGAATCTTTGTCACCAAGACGGGATCGTGGTGCTTACCATCGTTGGCTACCGTGCAATAAGCGTTGGTAAGCTCCAGCAGATTGACATCACTCGAACCGAGGGCAAGCGACGGAGTCTCGTCAAGAGGACTCTTGATACCCATTTCCTGAGCGGTTTTGATGATGTTCTTGATGCCCATTTCTTGTCCAAGTCGCACAGCTATCGTGTTGATACTCTTAGCAAAAGCGCCCTTAAGCGGTATGCTGTCGCCAGAGAACGAGCCGTTGGCATTCGAGGGAGTCCAAGTGACGGTTTCTTTCTTTATCTTGTCGTACACCTGCATGGAGATGTATTCGTCACGACGTTTGTCACATGGCGTGAGTCCCTGGTTCATTGCTTCGGTGTAGACGAACAACTTGAATGTGGAACCAGGCTGACGTTCTGCAGTCACCTTGTCGTATTTCCATGTCTTAAAGTCTAAGTCGCCCACCCAAGCCTTCACTTGTCCGGTTTGCGGCTCCATCGCAACAAAGGCGCAGTGCATAAACTTCACCATAAACTTAAGCGAATCTATGGTGCTCATCTCTTGCGTAATGCCACCCTTAGCATAGTCGAACAACTTCACTTCATGCGGTTTGTTCAGATAATAGTTGATAGAATCGGGATTGCCATTGTATTTCTGGAGCAGATGTTTATATACTGGCAACTTCTGCACCTTGTCCTCTATGAATCCCGGAATGACATTGCCTTTCTCGTCTACCCATGGATCCTTATTACCCCAATGGTTCTTGAAGTTTTGCTGCACCTGCTTCATCTGCTTGAACGCCGCCTCTTCTGCATATTTCTGCATGCGCGTATCAAGGGTGGTGTAGATCTTCAGGCCCGAGCTATACAAGTCATATCCGTTGTCTTTGCACCAGTCTTTCAGATAGGAAGCCACCGCTTGGCGGAAATAGAGTGCCTTTCCGTCATAGTTGTCCTCTACGCTGAAGTCCAACTTAATGGGCAACTGGCTCAGTTCGGCATAGCTTTCGCGCGACAAGTCGTTGTGGTTTACCATATTCATCAACACCGTGTTGCGGCGCTTCAAACTATTCTCTGGGTGTGAGATAGGATTGTAGTAGGTGGTGGCCTTGAGCATGCCGACCAAAATGGCAGCCTGATCTGTCGTTATCTTGTCGGGGGTTGTGTCGAAATAAGTCTTGCAGGCGGTCTTGATACCATACGCATTGGAACCAAAATCCACGGTGTTGGCATACATGGTAATGATATCTTTCTTGTCATAAACCATTTCCAACTTAGTGGCTATAATCCACTCCTTGCTCTTGACAATCAGCATTCTGATGCCAGGAATATAGCCCAACAAACCTGTTGAATATTGCGTTCTCACACGGAACATGTTCTTCGCCAGCTGCTGGGTAATGGTAGATGCGCCACGTGCATCGTGATGTACGACCATGTCTTTGGCTGCTGCAAACAAGCCAAAGAAGTCGATGCCATGATGGTGATAGAAGCGTTCGTCTTCCGTATCAATAAGTGCTTTCCAGAAATCAGGGTTTACCTCGGTGTATTTCACGGGCGTACGGTTCTCGTTGAAGAACTTTCCAATCAACTGTCCATCGGCACTATAGATCTCTGAAGCCTGGTGCGTTTCTGGGTTCATGATACGGTGGAAGCCCGGACTTTTGCCGAATAGCCACAAGAAGTTTACATCTACGGCTCCCAAATAAAGGAAGAATATAATGAGGAAAGACACGATGCCTACACCCGTCTTTGTGTACCACGGTCTGCCTACATACAATCTTTTATACCAAGGCCAGAAGGAACAAACCTTGTTCCATAGCCATACGAAGAAGGATGTTATTTTTGATATCATAGTTATTGATGTTGTTTCAACGCTTGTCTATACCTTATTATATCATTGCAAAAATACAAAGAATGACTATATAAGCGTGTTCTTCTCTATATATTTTATGATTTCTTCAATGTTCTCGGGAGAAAACCATTTGATTTCGGGGTCTTTCTTAAACCACGTCTGCTGTTTTCGACAATAGCGGCGTGTG
>CAVKQP010000266.1:0-2602 GCA_963658165.1 Clostridium sp. CAG:302
CTGACAAGACAAACCGTAGGATAGTTATGAGTGGCAACAATGTGGAAATTGAGGACGGAACGCTATACTTGCCTTTTTATATGACTATGTTTATCAAACAATAAGGCAGTTATTATACAGGGTTTATGGTATGTCTTCACATGAGGTTACAAACGTATGGATACAAAAAATGGACTACCGCTGTAGTCCACAACCTTTGTTAACCTTAAATCTAATACTATGAAAAACACGTTGCAAAGTTATTTAGTTTTTGCCATAGTTACAAGCGTATCGAACAAAAACGTTCAACACGCGCCTCTTTTTTGACCTATATCAATATTTCGTAATCTGTTGTAGGTCAAACCGATGTGTTCTTCCGCATCAGTGTTTTTTACTCTCCGTAGCGTTCAGAGTGCCCGTAAACTTATCATCTGGAGCAGTCATCTCCAAGTCAAGTTCTGGCAATTCCACTGTTTCTGGATCGACACGATAAGGTATCTTAGCAGGATTCTTGTACAACTCCACCTCGACCATAGCAACCCCCTGTGAGAGTATGCCCAACGCTTTGGCTGCCGAATAGGAAAGATCGATGATACGTCCTTTGGCAAAGGGGCCTCGGTCAGCCACCCGCACCACCACATGTTTGCCATTGGCGGGGTTGGTCACCTTGAGCAACGAGCCGAACGGATACTTGCGGTGAGCACATACCAGACTGTCACTATGGTAGCGTGTGCCGTCACTCATGCGTGCGCCGTTGGCTTTTCTAGAATAATAAGTGGCCTTGCCCCGTTGCTGAGCCAACAAAGGGACAAGGCTAAAAGTCATTAAAATGCTTAGAATATAATATCTACTGTTCACTATACCTTATTTTATATAGAAGATGTACACATCAGACCACGCCTTGCGCCATCATCGCATTCGCCACCTTCATGAAGCCTGCGATGTTGGCACCTTTCACGTAGTCTATGTAGCCATCTTGTTCTGTTCCATATTTCACACATTGTTCGTGAATGGAGTGCATGATATCATGGAGTCTCTCATCCACTTCTGCTTCGCTCCAACTCAGACGGATGGAATTCTGCGTCATTTCCAATCCCGATGTTGCCACACCACCGGCATTGACTGCCTTGCCAGGAGCAAAGAGCGTCTTCGACTGCACAAACTTGTCTACAGCCTCAGCCGTGCAGCCCATATTGGACACTTCTGCCACACAGAGTGGCTGGTGGGCGAGTATCTGGTCGGCATCATGCCCGTCGAGTTCGTTTTGTGTGGCACAGGTAAGCACGATGTCGGTCTTCACCTCCCATGGTCGCTTGCCTGGAACAAATGTTGCCTCGGGATATTCATCCGCATAGGGTGCACAGACATCATTGCCGCTAGCTCGCAGTTCGAGCATATAGTCAATCTTTTCACCACTCACCCCGTCAGGATCATAGATATATCCGTCAGGTCCGCTGATGGTCACCACCTTGGCTCCCAGTTCAGTAGCTTTCTTCACAGCGCCCCAAGCCACATTGCCGAAACCGCTCACACTGACAGTCTTACCCTTGATGTCGATGCCACGCGTCTGGAGCATCTGGTTCACGAAGTATAGTGCACCATAACCTGTAGCTTCTGGACGGATGCGCGATCCGCCCCACTCCATGCCCTTGCCCGTGAGCACACCTTCCCACCGATGGGTCAACTTCTTGTAGGCTCCAAAGAGATAGCCCAATTCGCGGGTTCCCACACCGATATCTCCTGCGGGCACGTCTTCGTCGGGACCTATGTGGCGATAGAGTTCCGACATGAACGCCTGGCAGAAGCGCATCACTTCTCCGTTGGAACGTCCACGGATAGAAAAGTCGGCACCGCCCTTTGCACCGCCCATTGGCAAGGTAGTAAGCGCGTTCTTGAAGGTTTGTTCGAAGCCCAAGAACTTCATGATAGACAGGTTGACAGACGGATGAAACCTCAACCCTCCCTTATAGGGACCTATGGCACTGTTGAACTGCACTCGGTAGCCCAAGTTCACATGCACCTCTCCGTGGTCGTCAACCCAAGGCACACGAAACGTGATGATGCGTTCTGGTTCTACGATACGCTCCATGATTTTGGCTTTTTCAAACTCAGGATGCTGGTTATACACGTCCTTGATAGTAGTGAGCACTTCTCTCACAGCCTGCAAATATTCCAATTCGCCGGGGTGTTTCGCCTCAAGCAACTGCATGATCTTGTTCACTTCCATAGTATTCTCCTGTTTGGGTTTAACGTTTTTGCGATTGATTGGTTTGTCATAGTGTCATGTTGACGGGGCAAATATAGGTAAAAACGGAGTAGCTTCCAAACTTTTTGACTATAAATTCATGCTTTGTCAGCTTTCCTTTTGTTTTGTCTTCCTTTTTCCATATCTTTGCATCAGGCAGAAACTACGAAGTAGCGGAAGCTGCCCAACGACTTAGACGACCCTAAAACCACACCTTATGAAAGAGAAGATTCCACAGGAATGGAACCAGTTTTACCTGAAAGACGTGTCGTTCATGAATCTGATGATGCGGCGCATCTATAACGTGCTCATCGTGGCAAACCCCTACGATGCCTTTATGCTCGAAGACGATGGACGCGTGGAAGAGAAGATATACAA
>CAVKQP010000267.1:0-2587 GCA_963658165.1 Clostridium sp. CAG:302
CGATGATAGCTGGCGACTATATCAGTGACCCAGCAGCCGTTGAACAAGTGGTGAAGAATGCTCCCACACAGATTAAAGAAATGGTAGAGTGGGGCGTTCAGTTCGACAAACAGCAAGACGGACAGTTTGACTTGCATCGCGAGGGCGGACATTCAGAGTTTCGCATCTTGCACCATGCCGATGACACTGGTGCTGAAATCCAACGCGGACTAATGGAAGCCGTGCGCAACCATCCTGACATCGAGGTAAAGGAAAACCATTTTGCCGTGGAGATTATCACTCAACATCACTTGGGTATTGAGGTGACACGCCGTACACCAAACATAGAGTGCTATGGTGCCTATGTGCTCAACCCCGACACGGAGAAAGTGGATACCTATTTAAGCAAGGTGACGCTGATGTGTACGGGCGGTTGTGGTGCTGTATATCAGACCACTACCAATCCTGTCATAGCAACGGGCGACGGTGAAGCCATGGTGTATCGTGCCAAAGGAGAAGTGAAAGACATGGAGTTTGTGCAGTTCCATCCCACTGCGCTCTTTCACCCCGGCGAGACGCATCCTGCTTTTCTCATTACGGAAGCCATGCGTGGTTATGGAGGTATTCTCCGTTTGCCTAATGGTGAGTCGTTCATGGAGAAATATGACAAGCGCCTTTCGCTGGCACCACGTGACATTGTGGCACGCGCCATCGACAAGGAAATGAAAATACACGGACTAGACCATGTGTGTCTCGATGTGACCCATAAGAATGCGGAAGAGACCAAACGTCATTTCCCCAACATCTACCACAAATGCCTCTCTATTGGCATCGATATCACGAAGGAGTATATCCCCGTACGTCCAGCCGCACACTATATGTGTGGTGGTATCAAGGTAGATTTGAACGGAGAGTCGTCTATCCATCGGCTCTATGCCATCGGAGAGTGCTCATGCACAGGATTGCATGGAGGCAATCGGTTGGCTTCCAATTCTCTCATAGAGGCTGTGGTTTATGCCGATGCTGCTGCCAAGCATTGCTTAGAGGTGGTAGACAACTATGACTTTAATGAAAACGTGCCAGAGTGGAACGACGAGGGCACGATGACAAACGAGGAGAAAGTGCTCATCACTCAAAGCGTAAAAGAGGTGAACGAGTGCATGAGCAATTATGTAGGCATTGTGCGCAGTGACCTCCGACTAAAGCGAGCATGGGATCGTCTCGACTTGCTTTATGAAGAGACCGAAGCCTTGTTTAAACGTGTGAAAGCGAGCCGCGACATTTGCGAGTTGCGCAACATGATCAACGTGGGCTATCTCATCACTCGACAAGCCATAGAACGTAAGGAATGCCGCGGATTGCACTATACGATAGACTATCCAGTGCATGCTTATGACAAGGTGTAAATATCAAAGAACAATCTGTAGTGACAGATGGTTTATATGTTTACAATAACAGAATAATAATTCTTCTCCCCTGCTGTACTGTGAAGAACGGCAGGGGTATTTTAGTTTATGTTAAACTTAAACCTTAGACAAATGAGAAATTTGAAAAGATTGATGGTCTTTGTCGCTACTATGTTGTTTGCTTTCAACATAGTATCGGCAAAGGAATTTGATCCCGTGGAGATGGAGAACCAACTCAATGCAATGGCAGACTCGCTGACTGCCCATCTGAAACCATGGACAGTGCCTAACCGCGATTTCGACATACGGAAGTATGGAGCTAAAGCCGGAGGAAAGCGAATCAACACCCGCGCCATTCAGCGTGCAGTGGACGCTTGCGCCAAGGCTGGCGGCGGCCGTGTGGTGGTAAAAGGCGGTGATTATGTGACGGGCACCATTGTGCTTAAGTCGGGAGTGATGCTCCATGTGGACAAAGGCGCACGTCTGTTGGGAAGCACATCGCTTCGTGACTACCCCGATCATGTGGAGGCGCTTCACAGTGTTTGTCGTGATGTGCACCGCTATCGCATCTCACTCATCTATGCCGAACGAGCAGATCGTGTAGGCATCAGTGGTGAAGGAGAAATATGGTTCCGTGGAGACCGTCAGAATTTCCCCGGTCCAGAAACTGTCAGTGAAATAGAGGGTCGTCCCTTCGGTATCCGCATGATAGAATGCCGCAATATAGTGGTGCGCGATATTCATTTGCGCGATGCAGCAGCATGGATGCAGTGCTATCTGGTGTGTGAGAATCTCATCTTCGATGGCATGCGTGTGACTAACCAAGTGAACTATAACAACGATGGTTGCGATCTCGATGGTTGTCGCAATGTCATCGTGCGCCATTGCACCATCAATTCACACGATGATGCACTTTGCTTGAAGACAGCAAGCGGACGAGCCAATGAGAACTTCCTTGTGGAAGACAATACTTTCCATACCCATTGCAATGCATTCAAGTTTGGTACTGATTCACAGGGAGCTTATCGCCGCATTGTGGGAAGACGCCTCACATTAGGTGCGACGCCTGAAGGTGAAGCATCGTTCAAAGGACTGCACGAATGTAGTACTGGTATTACGCTAGCCACTACTGATGGTGGTAATGTGAGTGATATATTGCTGACCGATATCCATATTTCGGGCACTCGAGCGCCCATCTACCT
>CAVKQP010000268.1:0-2584 GCA_963658165.1 Clostridium sp. CAG:302
CGAAGTGAACAACACTTACCCCCATGAGCACATTACTAAAGACTTGGTGTTGGAAACTCTTAAGGGTTTTGTCGGCGACATAGAACAGGTACCTCCAACCTACAGTGCCGTAAAGGTCGATGGCGCACGGTCTTATAAGCTCCGACGCCAAGGCGAGGAAGTTAAGCTCAAACCCAAGCGTGTCCGTATAGACGAAATTGAGCTGACCGACTTTGACCAGGACAACGCCCGCATGTCAATCAGGGTTGTCTGCGGAAAAGGCACTTACATACGCGCTCTTGCCCGCGACATCGGCAGGGCGCTAAACAGCGGCGCGTATCTCACTGCCCTCAGGCGAACAAGGGTAGGGGACATTACTGTAAACGATTGTATAAATTTCGAACACTTCAACGAGTGGTTAACTGATAAACTATGAAGTTATCTCAATTTAATTTCAACTTGCCACAAGAACTTGTGGCTTTGTATCCTCATAGCATAGAACGCGAGTTTGTCAACGATAAAGGAGAGAAGGAGTCTTTCCGTGTCTATCGTCGTGATGAGTCTCGCTTGATGGTGCTCCATCGTAAAAGCGGAGAGATAGAACTCTTCAAGAGAGATAGCGACGGACAACCAATAGAAGGGCAGTATCTTGATTTCCGCAATGTTCTCGACTACTTTGACGAGGGTGATACGTTTGTTTTAAACGACACGAAGGTGTTCCCAGCTCGCTTATATGGCACAAAGGAGAAGACAGACGCAAAGATCGAGGTTTTCGTGTTGCGTGAGCTTAACGAAGAGACCCATCTTTGGGATGTTCTCGTAGAGCCTGCCCGTAAGATAAGGATCGGCAATAAGCTTTTCTTCGATGATGCTGGCGTCATGGTTGCCGAGGTTTACGACAACACAACGAGCCGCGGTCGCTCATTGCGTTTCTTGTACGATTGTCCTCACGACCAGTTCGTTCACGACCTTTATTCTCTTGGCGAATGTCCATTGCCGACCTACGTCTTGAACAATCGTCCTGCCGAGCCAGGCATGGAGAACATGCACGTCCGTTCTCATGCCACAAAGGAGGACATGGAGAATTTCCAGACAATATACGCTAAGAACATTGGCGCTGTAACGGCTCCTGCCACAGGTCTCCACTTCAGTCGTGAGCTCTTGAAACGTATGGAAATCAAGGGCATCAACACGGCGTTCCTCACTTTGCATTGCAGTTTGAGCAATTTCTCACAAATCGAGGTAGAGGACTTGTCAAAGCACAAGATGGACTCTGAGGCAATGGTCGTAAGCAAGGAATGTTGCGAGATTGTCAACAAGACAAAGAGCGCTGGGCACCACATCTGCGCAGTGGGATGCAGTGTGGCAAAAGCTACCGAGACTGCAACAGGAACTGATGGCTACTTGAAAGAATATGACGGTTGGACATCTAAGTTTATCTTCCCGCCTTACGACTACCAACTTGCCGACTCAATGATAGCCAACTTCTATCATCCTGAGTCTACACTTGTCATGTCGACGGCTGCTTTTGGCGGTTACGACCAAGTGATGGAGTGCTACAAGCTCGCAGTTGAGCACGGCTACAAGTTCGGATGTTTCGGCGACAGCCTTCTGATTGTTGATTAAACCATGTTCGAATGCATACCGTTTATCTAAGCCTTGGTTCAAATATAGGCAATAGGAAACGACTGATTAAAACCGCTATAGACATGATCGACCGTAAGGTCGGTCATGTCATTAAGCAATCAAGCCTTTATGAGACCGAGCCTTGGGGATTCTATTCGCCAAACAAGTTCATCAACGCTTGCGTTTGTTGTGAGACGAGTTTATCTCCAAGAGGCGTGCTCATGATAACCCAAAACATTGAAAAGACCATCGGCAGGACAGGCAAAAGTGTTGATGGCAAATATAGCGATAGGGTTATCGATATCGACATTCTTCTTTACGACGATCTCCATGTGGATGATCCCGACCTAAAGATTCCGCATCCTTTAATGCACGAGCGTGACTTCGTGATGAATCCATTAAACGAGATTTTAGACGCCTGAAAGAGCCAGTAATTATCGTCTTGTACTTTATAGTACCTATTTATCATAAGCGTACTAATGATTAATTGTGCTGCAAAAATAGATTATAATATCTAATATGACAAATAGTTTAACGTTTTTAACATTGACGTGCGCACACACGCAATAATTTACGCGCGCGCACACGTATTTATTTAACTTTTAACTTTTAGGGCGCACACTTTCGACCTTTGGGTCTCAAGGTGCGTTTAACCACTTTCGTTCTTAGGTGCTGAACGCTATGGGGGCAACGCCCCCTATACCCCCTGTTACCAGTGTGCTTGATTCGCCTTTGGCTCATTTTACGCACACTGGAGGTTACGCACGGCTTAAGCCTTTTGCTACACGGTGAAACAGAGAGATTAACTGAACAAATGTCAGTTTTTGGGTAATGGACAAGGAAGCAAATCGCAACCATAAGGGTTTGCGAAATCTACCAGGTAGTAGTACCATAGAACGGAGAGTTTTGAATAGCAACCTTACCTTTATAATCTTTAGATTTTAAACCTTTGACTTTACCGTGTTTAGCTTTATAGACA
>CAVKQP010000269.1:0-554 GCA_963658165.1 Clostridium sp. CAG:302
CGACTCCACTTGGTCGCAGTCTATAAGCGATAAGGTGCCATAAGGATAGGTATAATTCTCATAGAAAATATCGTAAGCATCGAGAGCTTTCTCATAATCTGGGGTGCCGAGTAAGTATTTAAACATGGTCTGATAGGGCAGACCTGCTCCCAATATCGAACTGACAGAAGCTATTAATTTGTGTGTACACGAACGCAAATCATAAGCGGTTTCCACATTAGCCATTTGACAGTTGTCCATCACTAGGAATTTCAGCGTGCCAACACCTGCCATTATCCCATTGGCCAAATCTTTATTGTCCATTTGATATATGGAACTATTACCACCAATAACGCGGACGTTCAAGTTGCTAATGCTATTCTTGGGTAACCATCCAAGGGCATGACTTCCAATAATCATGGCATATTCCTTGGCGGGAGCTTGGCTTTTCACCTGCGTAAACAATGATTCGATGAGTTTACTCGACGTGAAGTCAAGGTCGCGGTTGGCATATGTCTTCAGGGTATCACTCACCGTTTCCTTTTTTAAAATACTATAGTGATACTGGATAAGGC
>CAVKQP010000269.1:564-2573 GCA_963658165.1 Clostridium sp. CAG:302
AGGCGTGACGTGTCTTGACCTTCAGATATGAACGCAATGACCTTGTCGGTGCCCATTCCCTTATTATTCTTGATGGCTTGTCTTATGGCTGTGAGATTAGACTGCAGCGCATCGGTCAGATCGTTAGAAGGACCCGTAAAAGGCATATATATAAATAAGGTGGTTTCTGCCACGTCGGGCTCAACAATGTCTTGGGGTGTTGTTTTTTTCTTGTCGTTACTATCACTATTGTTGCTACTGCAACTATACAGGAGCAACAATGGAAGAACGAGAAGCCATGAGAAGAAAAGGTTTTTTGTCATGTCTATCATTTGGTAAGCCGTGGGCTTTGATGGGTAAAAAGATGACGAATAGACAAGTTTTGCGACATGCTACGTATCACTTGTTTATCCGTCATCTATGATTGAATCGTTATTTCTGTACCTTCAACGCAGCAATAGAATCCTTGAGGGCTGCAATCTTTTCCTCAGAGTCGCTTTGTTTCTTACGCTCCAAGGCTACGACAGCTTCAGGGGCATGAGCAACAAACTTCTCATTGGCGAGTTTCTTCATAACGCCAGCGAGGAAGCCTTCGAGGTGTTTGAGTTGTGCTTCTTGCTTTTCAATCTCAGCGTCCACGTCGATTAGCGCACCGAGGGGCACACAGAATTCGTCTGTGCCAACCATGAACTGTGCTGATCCAGCTGGCTTTTCCGTAGCTACACTGAAGCTCTTGAGGTTTGCCATCTTGGCAATGACGGCATCAAACTGCTTGTAATCGTCCTTGCCAATCACCAACAAGTCGAGCGCTTCTTTCTGTGCAATGTTCTTTTGGTTGCGCACGGTGCGCACGTTACCCACAATTTCCTTGATGTTCTCAACGGCAGCCACGAGTTGTTCGTCTGCTTTTGTAGGAGCGGCAATCTCTAGTTTCTCGCGCATGATACTCTCGTTTTCCTTGCGATCATAGAGGTGCTGCCACAATTCTTCGGTAATGAACGGCATGAACGGGTGCAACATCTTGAGCAGCAAGTCGAAGAAATGGAGAGTAGCATCGTAACTCTGGCGATCGATAGGAGAGCCATAGGCGGGCTTCACCATCTCCAGATACCAACTAGAGAACTCGTCCCAGAACAAACGATATACTGCCATCAGTGCTTCCGAGATGCGGTATTTCTTGAAGAGATCGTCCACTTCAGCATTCACCGTCTTCAGTTTAGCATCAAACCACTCTACGGCTATCTTGCATGCTTCGGGTTGTTCGCCATCGGCTACTTGCCAACCCTTTACCAATCTGAAGGCATTCCAAATCTTGTTATTGAAGTTTCGTCCTTGTTCGCAGAGGCTTTCATCAAAGAGGATGTCGTTGCCTGCAGGGGCTGAAAGCATCATTCCCATGCGCACGCCATCGGCACCAAACTTGTCGATAAGCATGATGGGGTCGGGCGAGTTGCCCAGACTCTTCGACATCTTTCTGCCCAGTTTGTCGCGCACAATACCTGTGAAATACACATGTTTAAACGGCATCTTGCCACGATACTCATAACCTGCCATAATCATACGGGCTACCCAGAAGAAGATAATATCCGGACCTGTCACAAGGTCGCTGGTGGGATAGTAGTAGTTAATTTCCTCGTTGTCGGGGTTGTTCACGCCATCAAACACCGAGATAGGCCAGAGCCATGATGAGAACCAAGTGTCGAGGCAGTCGCTATCTTGCTCCAAGTCTTCTGCCTTGAGGGTAGCATTCTGCTTCTGAGCCTCAGCGAGAGCCTGCTCTGCCGACTCTGCTACCACATAGCTACGCTTTCCATCGACTGTCTGGAAGTAGTAGGCAGGTATGCGATGTCCCCACCAAAGCTGACGGCTGATACACCAGTCTTTGATGTTTTCGAGCCAGTGGCGATAGGTGTTCTTGTATTTCGGAGGATAGAACTGTATGTCGTCGTCCATCACGGGAGCGAGGGCGATGTCGGCAAAGTGCTGCATCTTGAGGAACCACTGGGTGGAGAGCTTCGGCTCGATGGGCA
>CAVKQP010000270.1:0-2562 GCA_963658165.1 Clostridium sp. CAG:302
CTTTCCAACTGACACGTCACTGGAAAAACTTGTATATCTGGCTTATCGCAATATCCGCAAGAAATGGACTATGCCAATCTCAAATTGGGGACTGATATCACAACAATTGGCTATAAAGTTTGGTGACAGATTCAAAATTATGTAGCTTTGCAATCAACAAGGCTCCTCAGTTGCCCAACACGATTAAAATCGTGCCGTCCAACTGAGGTTTAAGAAAAGGAAATATGAGCCTTGACACAGTTTAAATTACACACCCACACACCCCATGACCTATGCGCCTCATGCCATTAGTGTCCCGTAAAAATCGGGGCACTAATGATTATTGATGCCTAATAGATTAAAGCTGATACATGTCAAACTCACCTATACATATCCTCGTTTAGCTTTAACATCATATCATAAAACATATTTTTGTGTTCTTGCGTACATACTCTCATAGATGACGCAATCTTTGATAAATCATTTTCCTTGAATCCAGAGAAATGTTTGATTCGGCATTCGCCTCCACATATGTATTTTAGCTCACAATTCTTACATGGAGTAAGATTGTTGATATCCGATAGCGACCGAGCTTTTTGAGCAATATTCAATAGCACATCAAAACTATCAATTCGGATATTTCCTACAGGTTTTATTTCCGGAATTATCGGGCATAGGCACACATTGCCGTCTGCTGAGATAGCAACATTTCCATAGTCACAATTGTTCTCAATGCCACCATGTTTGTGAAATTCCAAGAAAGGTTTGTCTATAAAATCTCCATATAACTCATTGTATATTTTGGTGACTAAATCTTGATATTCCTTCTTTTGTTTCTCACTGACACAAATATCTCTTCCATTTAGTATATCGAATGTAAACTTCACAAGGAAATTTGCTTTGTGATATTTTTGATTGAGCATACGTGCAAAGTCTATGTAGCATTGATAGTCTTCAGCCAAGTTCTTGTCAAGATACGGAGTCACAGAAACTTCAGTATCAATATGGGTATTGTAAAAAAGGTCTACAGCTTTCAATGCTCTTAAAAAATTCCCCTTGCCCCTTATACGTGAATTTGTAGCCTCATCATATCCGTCAATACTAATTTGGACGCGTGCTATCAAAGGAACTACCTTTTGCACCAAGTCTTCATTCCACAATGTACCATTGGTCAAAATCTCATTGGATATGCCCAAGTTGTGGGAATATTGGAGAATTTCAAGTAAATCTTTTCTTAGTGCAATTTCTCCACCAGAGAAAACAATAGTATTGCCACCATATTTCTTAAAGGTGCTGATTATTTCAAATATTTCCTCTATGGAAAGTTCACGGTCTTTCTTTAATCCTGCGAACATGTAGCAATGAGGGCATCTCATATTGCACTCATTTGTAAGATACATCTGCATACTACCGCCATTATTCTTCGGTTTGACAGTATGATTCTCAAAACGTTTGGCTACAATCTGAGTTACAGTGTACTGCGCATTACTATATGCTCCATGAAATTGCTTTAGGGCATTTCCTAAATCAAGCGAAGTCAGTAATTGAAAAAACTGCCACTGTTCTTCATTTTCTAGTGTTATCCAATTGGCTGTTTCTGGCGATATGACCAAAAGTTTCCCTTTATACACCACCTTTTCGATTTTTACAGGCAATGCGAATCTAGTATCTTCAGATATTTTCTTTCTGACCGTGATTTCTTTTTCCATACTTTATATAAATTAGGTGAGGGATCTGCATCTTATTTATGCCTATCCCTCACAATGCTAAATTTTGATACTAAGCAGCAACGCTACCTCTGGAAATAGTGCCCCAGTTAAAGTAGCACTTAGCGTAGCATCCCCATGCAATGACTCTCTTGCGAGAAGTTCCTTGCTCTTTCTTTACTTTATATTCTATTTCCATAACGAATAAAGTGTAACCCTCTGCATAACTGACAGTGCGAAGCAATCTACAGATGGTTTATTATTGATTATTATTTACACAAAAACAGCCAGCGCACTATTTATCAAAAGGCATGATAAACTGACAGTCATAGTTTGTTTTACTTTTTCCCGCTGAAAAAACCACTTAGCAATTTTCCTCCTACCTCAACTACCGTTTCAAACAATGCTTGCTTGAAAATATCCTTGTTAGTATTGGAGTCTTTTGCGAACTCAGTTATCTTCTCACCATTGATAATTCTTGTCTTTGATCCCATAATTATTATTTTTTTAGGTTATACTATTCTCCACAATTTTATAAGGCATTCATATTAAACATATCCACTTGGTCTCTCAAATTATGACATCAAAAAACGTGGAGCAAGTGCTGCCACTCGTTCCACGAATTGAGGCTCTCGCATTGCCCGACAAGTCGAAACGAGCAACGCAGAAAGCCCCACGTTAGTGTACATATATAGATAACTCCAAAGGACGACAACCAATGACATGATTGAAGCCAATGACAGCTGTATATAATACACCTCGTGAAGCGTCCTTTGTTGCTTTGTTCTTGACTTGTCGATGAATTTGCGAGATTTGGTTAGCATGAATAGAGATTGATAATATTTGGTGGGTATTTGATAGCAAACGCAGTGATATA
>CAVKQP010000271.1:0-2556 GCA_963658165.1 Clostridium sp. CAG:302
CAAGGAGGGTGTAGACACGACTGGATGTGCCCATAAAACGCGTGTGTACACCAAATTCCGTTTTCACATAGACCGCAAGAACGTGTTGCTCATGACCGTGCCCGACCTCTATCTGATCGCTAAGGGACGACAACGGACGTTTATCAGTGAGACTGTGCACGACATAGACTTCCGTTCGCTTAACGACTGGCAGCCCCATGAGGTGGCACACGCGAGCACTATGCCGCACGGCAAGGCGGTGTTTTCCACCCTGCTCAACTATCTCACGCCCGACCTCTATGGCACTACGCTCGTGAAAAACAATCTGCTCTCGCCCTTCAATCGCCACAACCGCCACTTCTACCGCTATCGGGTCAGTAGGCTAACGGGTGGTAACGCCATCGTTTCGTTTCGTGCAAAGCATAGCAACACACAGTTGGTCAGTGGCTTTGCCTTGGTCGACATTGCATCGGGAAGAATCTTACGAAGTGAAATCAAGGGCGAATACGACATGGTGAAGTTTACCCTTCATGTGGAAATGGGCCATTCGGGCATCCAGCAGTTGCTGCCCAAGACGAGCGAAGTGAACGCTACGTTTAAGTATCTAGGCAACAAGGTGAGGTGCAACGTCCGTTCTGTGTGGTCGCCCAACGTCACCATAGCCCCCGCCCTCCCCTCGTCTTCATCGCTTAGCGCCATAGACAGTTTGCGCCCAGAACCGCTCGACTCCATCGATCTCGCCATCTATGCTCAAAATGCCCGTGCAGATACCACATTGAAGCAACGCCACCACAGCCAAGCCAAGTATATTCTATGGGACATCATCGGCAAGAATCTTGTCGACCGCATCAAGAGTAACTATGGCAAAAACAACCAGGGATACTTCCGAATCTCGCCCATCATGAACCCGCTCTATCTGGGTTACAGTCATCGGCGCGGCATCACCTATAAGTTTGACGTGCGCACCAGTTATCCGTTCACCGCCAATAACGCCATTTCAGCCCGCTTCAAGGGAGGCTATTCTTTCAAACTTCGGCAGTTCTACTTCAGTTTGCCACTGCGTTGGAACTACGATATCCGCCACAACGGATACACGGAAATAGAAATAGGAAACGGCAACCGCATCACCAACTCGAAGGTGCTCGAACAGGTGAAAGCCGAGCGCACCGACACCATCAACTGGGATGCCATGCAGCTCGACTATTTCAAGGATGCGCATCTGCGCCTGCTCAATAGCATCGACATCACGCGGCGCTTCGGACTGAAGGTGGGATTCGTGTATCATCGGCGCACTCCCGTAGAAAAGCAATCGTTCGTCGTGGCAGACAAACCACTGACATACAACAGTTTTTCGCCTTTCGCTGAACTACAGATACGGCCTTGGTACTATCGCGGTCCTATCTTTACGATAGACTACGAGCAAGGCATCAGTGGCATGATGCAGTCGTCTTCACGCTACACGCGGTGGGAATTCGATGGTTCCTACATCCATCGCATGAAGTGCATGCGCTCGCTCTCACTCCGTGTGGGTGGAGGCTTTTATACGTCGAAGGGTGACAATCAGTATTTCCTTGACTATTCCAACTTCCGCGACAACAACATTCCCGGTGGCTGGAACGATGATTGGTCGGGCGATTTCGAACTTCTCAACAGCAATTGGTATAATGCCTCCGACTACTATGTGCGCGCCAATATGACGTGGGAGTCACCTCTGATGCTCCTTTCTTGGCTCCCTGTGGTGGGCAGAGTGATGGAGCGAGAGCGCATCTATTGCAGTGCACTCGCCGTGCGCCACCTGCATCCATATATGGAATATGGCTACGGCTTCACCAACCGCCTTTTCTCCATGGGCATCTTTGCCGCCATGCGCAACCAGCATTTCGACGGCATGGGCTTCAAGGTTGGACTGGAACTATTCTCTAAGTGGTAGAACCATGCGTAATGACAAACAAGAAAACATTTAAATATCCATGCAAAAACCATTAACCGTCTACAAGGCGAGTGCCGGAAGCGGAAAGACCTTCACGCTCGCTGTGGAATACATCAAACTGCTCATAGCCAATCCCTACGGCTATGGCTCCATTCTCGCCGTCACCTTTACCAACAAGGCCACCGAGGAGATGAAGACGCGCATCTTGTCACAGCTCTACGGCATTGCCAAAGGGCTCCCCGACTCACAGGCATATGCCGACATCGTGATGCGCGACTTGCAGTTGGGCGAGACACAGATGCGCCAGAAGGCTGCGCTTGCTCTGTCACTACTCATCCATCACTACAACTTTTTCCGGGTGCAGACCATCGACACGTTCTTCCAAAGCGTGCTCCGCAACTTGGCCCGCGAGCTCGACTTGACACCCAACCTGCGCATCGGGCTCAATGACATTCAGGTGGAAGAGCAAGCCGTAGACCAACTTATCGAGAACCTCGACACAGCTTCGCCCATTCTACAGTGGCTGAAAGACTATGTGATGTCGAACATTAACGAAGACAAATCGTGGAACGTCATTGGGGCTATCAAGCGTTTTGGTCGCAACATCTTTAACGATACGTATAAAGAACACCGCCAGAAGATGGAAG